>JBKKBW010000115.1:0-8590 GCA_046713635.1 Dehalococcoidia bacterium | reverse complement strand
CCTCTTGAATGAGCATACGCTTCGGGGTATCCGCCGGACAAGCGAAGCTGGCCTGACTGCAGCCACACCAGGCACCGCGTCACGCGATCTAGCTGAGCTTGCGCAACTCGGACTGCTGATTCCGCAGGGCGAGACGAAGGGCCGTGTGTACACGTTCAATCGCGACGCGCTCGGGCCGGATTGGCCTTCACTGTCGCGCTGACGGCCGCACGGACCGTCCGTTCGATGAACGCCTCGTCGAGCGGGGCGTCTGTGAAGAACGCTCGTAAGTAGAGCGGTGCGATGAGTTGCTCGATCACGGCGTCGACGGCCGCGTCATCTGCGCTCTGCGCGTCCTCCATCGCAGACCGCACGAGCGGCCGTGCCGCGTCGAAGCGCGTCCGCCAGAAGTCGGCGCGCGCCTCGCGCACGCGCGAATCGTTGCGTTCGTTCAGCGTCGCGAGCACGAGCGCCCGCCCGATCGGCGAGGTGATGTTTTCGGCCACCGAGGTCTGGAACGCTACGACATCCCGATGCGGGTCGCCGGTGATCTCGGTCGTGATGATGTGTTCGGAGCGGTCCTCGGCCGCCGCCTGAATCAACGCGCCCTTCGTCGGCCAGTTCCGGTAGACAGTCGTTTTGTTCACGGCGGCCGCGGCCGCCACGGCCTCGATGGTTAGCCCCTGATAGCCGTCCGCCACAAGTAGCGCCAGTGTCGCGTCGAAGACCGCTCGGCGGATGCGGGCGCTCCGGCCCCCGGGACGCCGGGCCACTCGATTCGAATCTACCGCTGAAATAGCCATGATTGTTAATGCATCTCCTGTTGCATTTGTGGCCGACCTGCCCTATAATCCTAACACAACTTCTGGTGCGATAAGGAAGACAGCCATGTTCGAGTACTTCCCCGACAACTACAACTGGTCCCTCGCCGTCTCCCTGGCTATCGGAATGGGCGGCCAGATGACTGAAATCGATAGCGCCTGCCGGCGGCTCCGCCCGCTTGCCGCCGCGGCTGTCGATGACGCGAGCCAGCAAGCCTGGTTCGAATCCTGGTCGGCCATCGGTGATCGGCTCGACCAGCTCGCCTGCGAGGACGCGATCGCCCGCCACCACGCATCTGCAGCACGCAAGCGACGGCGCGCCTCCGTTTACCACTTGATGGCCGAGCGTATGATGACGAACGAATCGCCGCTCAAGCTCGCGTCGTACGGCAAGGCGCTCGATGCGTTCGCGGCCGCTACAGCCGCTGAACCGATCGAGTTTCTCGACATCGATTCAACGGATGGTCCGATGCCCGCGCTCTTTCTGTCCGGCAGCGGCTCCGCGCCGGGTCCAGCCATCGTTTTCTTCAACGGCTTCGACGTGACGAAGGAGTTTCTCTACCTGATGGGCCTGGCCGACCTTACGTCGCGCGGCGTGTCCGTTCTGTTGTGCGATCAGCCCGGCTCCGGGGGCGCGCTACGCCTGCACAACCAGGCGACACGCTTCGATACGGAAGTACCTGCCGCCGCCTGCTTTGACGCGCTGGCCACCCGCGATGACATCGATGACAGCCGGATCGCGATCGGCGGCATCAGCATGGGCGGCTACTACGCGCCGCGCGCTGCGTCGGTCGAGGATCGATTCGCTGCTTGCGTCGCCTGGGGCGCCTTCCACGACCTCGTTGGAGTGGCAACCAACCTGACGCAGACGCACGCGCACTCCGCGCCGCCGTTTCAGGCTCCCTGGGTCTTCGGCATGCCGATGGAGCAACTGTGCCACGTCGCGCCGAACTTCAACCTCGACCCCGTCATCGGCGAGATGACCTGTCCCTTGCTCGTCGTCCACGGCGAGTCCGACCGCCAGGTGCCCGTTGTGCAGGCGCGGCGCACCCATGACATGGCGACCGCGACGTCGCGGCGCGACCTGCGCATCTACCCGAAAGGCGCCTGGGGCGAAGAGCACTGCCAGGTGGACGACCAAACGCTTGCCATCGACGCCATCGGCGACTGGCTCCAGGAGGTAATGCGATGAGACAGATCGAAGCCACGCTCGAGATAGACGCCACGCCCGAGGAAGTCTGGGCCGTGCTGATGGACTTCCCGTCCTACCCGGTGTGGAACCCGATGATCGTATCGATATCGGGTACAGCGTGCACCGGCGAACAGCTCAGCGTCACGATCGCGATGAAGGGCGGACGCAGAATGCGTTTCACGCCACGCGTGGCCGAGTGCGAACCGGGGCGCGCCTTTGGTTGGCTCGGCACACTCGGTGTGCGCGGCCTCTTCGACGGCCACCATCGCTTCCAGCTCCGGCCAAGCGGCTCTGGCATGACGTTGGTGCACGGCGAGTCGTTCCGCGGCGCGCTCGTGCTGTTCCTCGGCAGCGTCCTGCGCGACACGCACGAAAGCCTGGCCGCGATGAACGAGGCCCTCGCCGCCGAAGTCGCGCGGCGGCGGAGCAGTGCGTATCGAGCGCCACAGCTGGCCGCGGCGACGTTGGCGTAGGGGCGGGTTTACACGTTCAACCGGGACGCGCTTGGGTCTGACTGGCCCACTCGCCAGACGTAGCGGCCAGTTTCAGACCAGTCCCTATCTGGTCACATAGATCGAACAGCATGGCACAACATGTCTTTCGCCAAATTGGCGAGCTACTGGTCGATGGACGACTGCCCGTCTCGTCCCGCTAGCCGCTATAGTGCTTTACGCACCCGCGTGGGACTTAAGATGTCGAAGCGAGCGAAACTCCGAACAGCTGTTGCCATCTTTGGCGCTGGTGCTTCCTTCGACTCCGTGCCTGAAAACGCGCCCCACCCGGCGACCGTTCTGCCTGACTTTCGACCGCTCCTAACCGACTTTCTGTTCAGTAATCGGGCGATCCGTACTCAGTATCTGAAAGAGTACCCTGCGGTTCGCGACCTTGCGGCAACCATCGTGCGAATGTTGCCGTCGTACGATGGGAGCCTCGAAAAGGTTCTTAGTGCGATCTCAGAAACCAGCAAACTGCATCGAGCCGCACAGCTAGTCGAGGTGCCACTCTACCTAACGGACCTCTTTTGGAAGGCAAGCGAGTACGCCACCCCCCCCATCAACTACACGTTTCTGATTGATCAACTGCTTGACAGATACGACAAAGTAGCTTTCATCACTCTGAATTATGATCTTCTGCTCGACAGGGCCCTGTCGGAGCGAACCTACGGCGGGCCAAGCTTCACAGGAATGAGATCCTACGTTCGGGATACGTGGGCGCTTGTCAAGCTACATGGCTCTGTCAACTGGGGCAGGAGAATTCCAATCGAGCGACAATTCGCGGACAAGCGGGAGTATCTAAGCATGCTCAGCCAGCTAGTCGCGGACGAGAAAGCAACCTTTGATGGTCCTATTGAAGTGTTGACCCACCCACATCAGTTCTGGGTCATACGGATGGCGCATCGTATCCAGTCCTTTCTCTGCCATTGGCAAGCCAGAAGATCTATTGCTGCCCGGAAAGCCACATTGCGGCTGCGAAGGCCTACCTTTCGGAGTGTGAATCGATCATTGTCGTAGGCGCGAGTGGGAGAGACGAGGACCTGTTTGACCTGCTGCGAGCATCGGGTACGGAGAACTCTTCCTTTTGCCTCGTAGGACTAGGCGATGACAGCGATCTGGCTTATGGCCGGTTCCTGTCCTCGGTTCCAGCGCTCTCAGTGAACACTCGCGGTCATTTTCGCGATGGCTTTAGTCAGTTCCTGGATGCAGGCGGCATGAACCTCATTGATAGACACAGTCTATGACCCACAAGATCACCGTCGAGCGGAACACGCTGCGCTTCGCGGCGGCGCACATGGCCACGTTCGGCGACACGTGCGAGCCGCTGCACGGCCACAACTACGACGTGATCGTCGAGGTCGAAGGCGAGCTGACCGACGATAGCTTGGTCTTCGACTTCGGGGCGCTGAAGGAGATCGCACGCGCTATCTGTAAGGAGCTGGACCACAAGTTCCTGCTCCAGCGCGACAGCAACGTGCTCCAGATCGACGAAGGGAAGAGCAACTGGAAGGTCCGCTTCCAAGAGCGCGGCTGGGTCTTCCCGAAGTCGGACGTGCTTCCGTTGCCCATCGACAACACGACGGCGGAGCGGTTGGCCGAGTACATCGGCGGCCGCATCCACGCTGCCCTCTCGGAGCGCGGCGCGTCGAACCTGGTGTCGATCGCGGTGGGCGTTGAAGAGATGCCAGGACAAACGGGGTGGTTCACCGAGCGGCTCTGATCCCAAGCTGTAGGGGCGCACGGCTGTGCGCCCGCTGGCGGCCTTACGGCCCGATCTCGCCGGACGTCCAGAAGACCGGATCGACGGAGAGGCCGTGGACGACGACTTCCCAGTGCAGGTGCGGGCCGGTCGCGAGGCCGGACATGCCGGAGTAGCCGATCAGGCCGCCCTGCGAAACATGCTGCCCGACCGCGACGGCGACGCTCGACAAGTGATGGTAGCCACTGAACACGCCTGCGCCGTGATCGATGACAACGCTATTGCCGCGGATCGGCATGGCGGCGACGAACGCGACGCGGCCCGTCGCCGATGCGTACACGGCAGTCCCTTCGTCGACTCCGAAGTCGGCGCCGTGGTGGAAGCCGCTGACGGGGCCGCCGTTGTAGCTGCGTTGCTGGCCATACGGGCTGCTGATCGCAGCGCCCTGCACCGGGTAGACGAACGCGCCGGTCCAGAGCCGCTCCGGCGATGATGTCGCGAATTGCTGCTGGCGCAGCGCTTCTTCCTGCGCGCCAACGTCCGGCCCGAGCAGCCCGGACTGATCGGGCGGGAGCGTGATGTACTCGATAGGGAAGGCAGCGTCGTAGACGACCAGCGTTGCGGACCGCGTGTCGAGGATCGCGCCGTTCGCGTCATATAGCGTGATGTCGATGGGGAACTGGCCGATCTCTTCGCTGGCCTCCGTGCCAATGATGCCCCAGAAGCCGCCCGCCGCCGGAAGCAGGCCAATGATCCTGCCCTTGTAGGACGCAGTCGCTGAAGCCGCGACTGCCGTCACGCGCAGCACAGCGGCGCGACCTTGCGCGACCTCGACGACATCGCTCTCGATGAAGGGGCGGGGCGTCTGGGTGGGAGTTGACGTTGGAGTCGACGTTGACGTGGGGGTACGGGTTGGCGTCGGCGTGCGTGTCACCGTTGGCGTCGAGGTCAGCGTGGGTGTCGAGGTGGGAGATGAGCCGCCGATGACACCGCAGCCCGTCGAGAGGGTGGCGAGGAGAACGACTACGACGGGCAGCAGGCGCAGCATGGCACGCCGCATTGTACGCCCAGCGCCAGGGCTCGGCACGAAGGCGCATGCGGCCTTCATCGATTCGTCACAGATGTTATGTACGCGGCCGGAGCCTGTCGGCTATAATGCCTTCGTTCCTGCACTTCTAAGAAGACACGCTCCGGAGGTGGCTGGTGGACAGCCCTAAGACAGTCGCCCAACGCATCCTCACTAACGTCGAACGCGTGATCATCGGCAAGCGGGAGCCGGTCAGGTTGGCCGTGATCTCACTAATGTGCCAGGGCCACGTCCTGATCGAGGACGTGCCCGGCGTGGGCAAGACGATTCTGGCGCGCAGCTTGGCGATCTCGACCGGCTGCAGCTTCCGCCGCATTCAGTTCACGCCCGACCTGCTGCCGACGGACGTTACCGGCGTCTCGATCTACAACCAGAAGACGAGCGACTTCGAGTTCCGGCCCGGCCCGATCATGGCGCAGGTGGTGCTGGCGGACGAGATCAACCGCGCGACGCCGAAGACGCAGTCCGCGCTGCTTGAGGCGATGGACGAACGTCAGGTGACCGTCGATGGCATCACGCACATGATGCCGAAGCCGTTCCTGGTGCTGGCCACGCAGAACCCGATCGAATATGAAGGCACGTTTCCGCTGCCGGAAGCCGAGCTCGACCGCTTCTTGCTCCGCATTCACCTCGGTTACCCGACGCAGTTCGAAGAGGTGGCGATCATGGACGCGCAGCAGCTCGCGCACCCGATCGACTCGCTGACGCAGGTGACCAGCTCAGACGAGATCGTAGCGGTACAGTCGGCAGTACGCGAGATGTACGTCGATCCGCTGATCAAGGAGTACATCGCAGGCGTCGTGGACGCGACGCGGCGGCACGAGTCCGTGTACCTCGGAGCGTCGCCCCGAGGCTCGCTGGCGCTGCTGCGCGGGTGCCAGGCCGCCGCCCTGTTGGACGAGCGCGACTTCGTCACGCCCGACGACGTGAAAGAGCTGGCCTACGCGACGCTGGGGCACCGGATCATCGTCAACCCGTCGGCGCGCGTGAAGGACGTATCTTCCGCGGATATCGTGAACGGCTGCTTGCAGCGCGTGCCGGTGCCGGGGGCACGGCCGGGCTGGCAGGCGAAGACGCCGGCACGGTAGGGATTCAGAAGTCGAGGACAGAGCTAAAGCTCTGTCCCTACGGATGCTATGAGACTGATTCGCAGACCGTTCCGCGCGCTCCATCGACTTCTGAGCTTCTTCCTCGTTCGGCATCGATCGCTGACGGCACTGAGCGTGCTGGTCAGCGTGGCGTTGGTGATCTCGTTTTCCAACGGGTTCTGGCTGATGGCGCGGTTGGCGAACGTGATCCTCGTCGCGCTGCCGATTGCGTTCGTGTGGTCGCGCCTGAATGTGCGTGGCCTCGAGGTCGATGTCGAGCGGCTGGACGACCGGCTGCAGGTGGGCGACCTGTTCGAAGAGCGAATCACTGTCAAGAACCAGAACTTCTTTACAAAGCTCTGGCTGGAAGTCGAAGACTTATCGGAGCTACCGGGGCATACACCCCGGCGCGTGATCAGCCTGGGGCCGCGGGCGAAACGAAGCTGGCGCACGGCGTCGCCTTGCTTGCGGCGCGGTCTGTACAGCGTCGGGCCGGTGCGGATCACGTCGAGCGACCTGTTCGGACTGTTCCGGCGATCGAAGACGTTTGGCGAGCCGGAGAGCGTGCTGGTCTACCCGCGCGCCGTTAAGCTACCGCGCTTCTGGGCACCGCCTGCGATGCTGCCGGGCGAGTCGCGCGTGCGGCGGCCGGCGTACTCGGTGACGCCGAACGCCGCGAGTGTACGCAAGTACCAGCCCGGCGACGGCTTCAATCGCATCCACTGGCGTAGCACCGCTCGGACGGGCGAGCTGATGGTGAAGCTTTTCGAGCTGGACCCGGCGAGCGACGTCTGGATCGCGCTCGACCTGCACGGCGGCGTGCAGGCAGGGAGAGGCGACGACTCGACTGAGGAGCACGGCGTGCGTATGGCGACGTCGATCGCGCGCTACTTCCTGCTTGGCAACCGCAGCGTCGGCTTCGTCGCCAATGGAGAGCTGGAGCATACGATCGAGCCAGAGCGCGGCATCGAGCAGTACGCCCGCATCCTGGAGGCGCTCGCTATCGCGAAGGCACAAGGCGACGTAACGCTGTCCGACCTGCTGAACCGCGAAGGACGGCGCTTTGGGCGGCGGACGACGGTGATCGTCATCACGCCATCGATGGACGAGACCTGGGTGGGCAGCCTGCAACTACTGACGACGCGCGGCGTGAAGATCGCCGCAGTGGTGATGGAGCCGAGCACCTTCGGTGGCGAAGGCACAGCACTTTTGCTGTTCGGCGCGCTGGCGGCAGCGGACATCCCGACGTACCTGGTCAAGAGCAGCGATGATCTCGCATCGACGCTGGCGGCGGGCGCAGAGACAGCGGCGTCCGGAGGCGTGCGATGAGGCAGACGGGCTGGGGCGAAGTCTTCATCGAGCGGAACGAGCCGCTCGTTCTAACCGAAGTGCCGCAGGAGCCGCACGGCTGGCGACGCCTGCTCTGGTGGGAAGATTGGGTCACGTTCGTGCTGCTAGGCGCGATGCTGCTCACCGTCGTCGTGTCGGTGCAGCAGGCCGAGTGGGTCGACACGATGCCTTCGCTGTACCCGATCGCGTTCTTCGGGCTGATCGCGGGCATGCTGCTCGCGCTGGTGCGTTTGCCGGAGCCGCTCTTGCATCTGCTGGCGCTGCCGATCGGCGCTGCGGCATCGCTCGGGTTGATCCTGAGCAACCTGACGGGTCGCTTCCCGGTCGAGCGCTACTGGGAGCTGCACCACCGGATGGCTGAGTGGTTCCACATCGCGTTTTACGGAGGCATCAGCAACGACGACCTGCCGTTCATCGTGCTGGTCGTGCCGCTCGTCTGGCTTTCGGGGTATCTCTCGGCGTGGGCGGTGTTCCGCTGGAACAACGCCTGGGCGGCGATCATCCCGGGCGGCGCGGTGCTGCTGGCGAACATGAGCTTCCTGCCCGGGGGCTTCAGCACGGCGTTCCTCGTATTTCTCGTAATGGCAGCGCTGCTGGTAACCCGGCTGCACCTGATGGAACGCGCGAAGGCCTGGCGCGCCGAACAGACGCCCTACCCGGCGCTGCTCAGCTTGTCCGTCATGAACGCAACGTTCTGGCTGGTGATCGTGCTGCTAGGCACGGCCTGGCTGCTGCCCTCGGCGGGGGAGACGAGCAAGCTGGAATCGACCTGGGACGGCGTGACGCAGCCGCTCGTACAGCGTGTAGAGGGTGTCGGGCGGCTCTTCATCAGCGTGGACAACAAGAAGAGCGCACGCGTGCACGACTTTAAAGACATCCT
>JBKKBW010000114.1:0-1067 GCA_046713635.1 Dehalococcoidia bacterium | reverse complement strand
GAGTTCGCCAACCTGCCCATGGGGCAGGCCGTGCCTGGAGGCCACCAGCAGAAGGTACAAGTCGAGTTCGTCAGCGCAAACCCCACTGGGCCGCTGCACGCCGGCAACGGCCGCTGGGCCGCAATGGGCAGTACGCTCGTCCGCGTACTACGCGCCGCCGGCTACACAGTCGAAGCGGAGTACTACTTCAACGACGCGGGCACGCAGGTCGAAACGTTCGGCCGCACGCTCTACGCGCGCTACCAGCAGCTCTTCGGCCGCGACGAGCCGATCCCCGACGACGGTTACGTCGGCGCATACATGATCGAGCTCGCCGAGCAAGCGAAAGCGAAGTTCGGCGACAAGTACCTGCTACCCCCAGGCGAGCTCCCCGGCGCTGCAAGCGGAGGCCCCAGCGCTAAAAGCGCTGACTCAGAAGATGCCAGCCCCAGCGCCCGCCTAGGGCGCTGGGGCATCGAGCGCGTGATGGAGTGGATCAAGCGCGACCTCACCGATCTCGGCGTCCACTACGACGTCTGGTACCGCGAGCAGACGGTGTACGAAGCCGGCTACTACGACAAGGTGATGGCGCTGCTCAAGGACAAGGGCCTGATCGTGGAGCGCGAGGGCGCGGTCTGGCTCGCGACGAGCCAGCTCGACGCCGACAAGGACGAAGTGCTCGTTCGCTCCAGCGGCGTGCCAACGTATCTCGCGACGGACATCGGCTATCACTACGACAAGTTCGTTGCGCGTGGGTTCGACCAGGTGATCGATATCTGGGGCGCGGACCATCAAGGCCACGTGCGCCCTCTTGAGCTTGCGTGTGAGGCGATGGGCATCGAACGGGGCCGGCTCGAGATCATCATCGGTCAGCTCGTTACGTTGCGGCGCGGCGACGAGGTGCTCAAGCTGTCGAAGCGCAGCGGCGACATCATCATGCTGCGCGACGTAATCGAAGAGATCGGCAAGGACGCTTGCCTCTACTTCTTCCTCTCGCGCTCCGCAGATGTGCCTATCGATCTCGATCTCGAGCTGGCGAAACGCCAGAGCTCGGACAACCCTGTCTACTACGTGCAGTACGCGCACGC
>JBKKBW010000113.1:0-1388 GCA_046713635.1 Dehalococcoidia bacterium | reverse complement strand
CCTGCGGCGACAGGGCGCCATGGTGGGCGACGCATGCGTCGCCCTACAGGTGGTCGAGCAGGCCAGCGGTGTATTGGAGGATGAGCGCGCCGTCGATACTGTTAGCTGATCCGTCCAAGTTGACGTCGGCATTCTCGCCACAGGCAAAGGAGTCTGGACGTCCTGCCTGGAATTGCAGGACGACTAGCGCATCGAGTGCATCGATGAGATCGTTGCAGTTCACATCCCCGCGCCGGTATGGCTGCTTGATCGCCAGGAAGGAGTGCGCGAGGAGGACTGGGCCGGCCCACCGAAGTTCGACCGTCCCACTAAGCTGTTCCGACGAGTCGACCTGTAAGGCAACGTCGATATAGGACCGGAGCATGCCGATGGTGTTGAGTGCCATCGACGCTTCCATCGACCCGTCGACAAGAGGTAGCGGTGTGAAATAGTACGCCGCCCGTCCGTAGGCCACCTGCGTGAGCACACCGTTGGGGAAGCTGGTCACGACCAGGTTCCGAACCTCCAGCCTGCGGACGGCTAGACGATCGGGCGTCAAAGTCACGAAGACAGTTCCCGGATCGGCGCCTGGTTGATCGAACGTGCCCTTGTACGTGAGAGCGTTGGCTCCCCCATCGGCGATCGTGCCCTTTGTTCCAAGCAGCAGCGCGCCAATGGCCAGCGTGACGATGAGCCGCAGCAGCAGTCGAGGCAAGGGCCACCTCCGTTGGTGGCGGTAGTATACGGCGTTTACTCCCCTCACCCCAAACTTCTCTCCCGAGGGAGAGGGGCCACCGCGGGCCGGCACACAGGCCGGCCCCTACATGGCGTAACATACGTCCATGCCAATAGCCGTTGAGTTCACGGACGATGCGGGGCGGGTCCTGACCGAGGCGCGGGCGTTTCTGGCGGCGGAGCCGGTGCTGCACAACGTAATCCTGACGCTGCTGAACGATCGAGCGGCGGTCCCGCAGGAGGGGCGCTACTGGGTGGCGAAGGACGGGAACGAGGTAGTGGGCGTTGTGTTCCAGTCGCCGCTGATATTTTCGTGCAGCCTGCCTTGTATGGAGCCGGAGGTGATCGTCGCGCTGGTCGATGCGGTCGCCGAGACTGTTGCGCAGCAGGGCGTGGCGCTGCCGGGCGCGATCGGCGAGGTGTCGACGGTGGCGCGATTCGCGGGACAGTGGACGGAGCGCAACAAGTCGGGCGCGACGCCGGCTGGCGGCCAGCGTATCTATGAGATCGAACGCGTCGACGCGGAGCCAAAGGCTCCGAGGACGAAGGCGTCGGGGCGGCTGCGCGCTGCGACGGCTGCCGACACGGAGCTGGTGCTGTCGTGGGTAACAGCGTTCGCCGAGGAGCTGGACGAGCCGAGGCCCGCTGCTGCGGCCGCTCAGACATCGTCCATG
>JBKKBW010000112.1:0-2735 GCA_046713635.1 Dehalococcoidia bacterium | reverse complement strand
TTGGCTGGACTACCCTCCCGCGTCTGACCCAACGACGGCTGCCACAGAGCCGACACAGGAGCCGGATGGCACGCTGGAGCCAGAGAGTACGCCAGGCGCCGTCGTTGGCTTCGCCTTCCCGGTTGTTGGTGGCTGCCTCCCCGTCGAAGACAGTCTGATGCCTGGCGCCCTGCGTGAGTACCGCAACGGCATCCATGAGGGCGTGGACTTCTACGACATTGACAACTGCGCGTCGATCGGGATGGATACGGATGTCCTTGCAGCGAAGGCAGGGACGGTGATCCGGGCGGACCTAGCGTACGACGACATCACTCCGGAGGAAGTCGCTCAACTCGAGCAAGAAGCTATCGAAAACGGCAGCAGCGAAGTCATCGAGGATGCGTTTCGCGGCCGCCAACTTTGGGTCGATCACGGAGATGGTATCGTCACGCGCTACGCGCATCTCAACGGCATAGCGGACGGCATCGGCATCGGGAGCGTCGTCAGCCAGGGTGAACTCATCGCGTACGTTGGAGACTCAGGAACGCCTGAATCCGTTAGCGCGCCGGGAACCGAGGCGCACCTGCACTTCGAGATTCGTATCGATGACGGTTACTTAGGCCAGGACGCGACACCGGACGACGTGCGGGAACTCTATATCCAGGCGTTCGAGCAGTGACGCCAATGGATGAAGAACCTCAGTTCGCCGCCGAACGCCGCTTCGACTGGCGGGGCGCGTTGCGGTCGCTGGTCCTGCCGGTAGCGCTCCTGGCGCTCATTGTCGGCGGCCTCTGGTACTGGCAGAACCGTGACGACGGTGGCTCAGACTCGCCTTATGGCCCTGTCGCGCTACCTGAGCTGAAGAACTCCACCGGCGAGCGTGCCGCGCCGGAGCCAGGTCGCGCCGCTCCGGACTTTGTGCTCGAGCAAGTCGGCGGCGGTGTGTTGCGCCTGAGCGACCTCCAGGGCAGCCCTGTTCTGCTAAATTTCTGGGCGAGCTGGTGCCCGCCGTGTCGCGAGGAAATGCCGGCTATCGTCGAGGAGTACGAGCGCCACAAGAACGCGGGACTCGTGGTCGTTGGAGTTAACCTGCAAGAGCCTGATTCGAAGGTCGCAGACTTCGCCAGAGACTTCGGTATGGCATTCCCCATCGCAATCGATCGCGTAGGCGACGTCGGCGAAGCCTGGCGCATCGGCGGCGCCTTCGAGGGGCTACCAAGCAGCTATTTCATAGACGCCGCGGGCGTGGTACGCGGCGTCTATAATCAGCCGCTGACCGAGGAATCCATCCAAGAAGGCCTTGCTGACATCCTGCCGGAGGTAACAGCCTAAGTGGCGCGCGCGGAAACAGCGCCGGGAGTGGCGCGACCAGCCGGCATCGGCGACATGCTGACCTGGCTCTGGCGGCTGCTCGCATCAGGACAGTTCGCCGTAGCCATCATCACCCTCCTAACCGTCAGCGGGCTGCTAGCCGTCGCGATCCCGCAGATCCCTCCGCCCATGAGAGGCAACTCGCTCGCGATCGACGCGTGGCTCGAAGTTCGAGAGGGCTTCTTCGGCCCGTTCGCAGATCCGATGTATCGCCTCGGCCTGTTCGACGTCGTTCGCGCATGGTGGTTCCTGGCCGGGCTCGTGCTGCTCGCAATTTCTACCTGTGTCTATCTGTTGGACAGAGCCGCGTTCTCGTGGCGGACCGTCACCAACCCGCGCCTGCGCCTGCCTGACAGCTTTTTCGAGCGCGCAGCAAACCGCATGGCAGTCTCTGTACCAGCGACAAGCGCGAGCCTCTCTCACGCGTTGGAGAGCGTCCTACGTCGCTGTCGCTTCAGCGTCCGCGTACGGGACGACGGCGTAAGTACGTACCTATTTGCTGATCGTTTCGCGTGGGCACAGCTTGGCAGCTTCTTCACCCATGGAGCAGTCATCCTACTGTTGGCCGGTGGGCTGCTTTCCTACTCCCAAGGCTTTACCCAAGACCTGCTCATTGCGGAGGGTCGAACCAATCCTGTCTTCCCCGTCAGCCACCGGAACCAAATGCAGATCGAAGTGATCGATGCAGTGGGGCGTTTCGACGAGGACGGCGCCGCCCGCGACTATCGAAGCGAGATCGTCATCTACCGGGGCGGGGAAGAAGTCAAGCGGGGGGTCACGACGGTCAATACTCCGCTGAGGTACGGAGGCTACTCCTTCCACCAGGCTGCCTACTTCGGTGAAGGAGCGCAACTCCGCATCCGCGACGTCGCGACCGGTAACACCCGCTACGACGAGGTGCTGGCTCTGCAGGACTTCGTTCCCGCGCCCGCGCTCCAAGTGCGCGATGCAGAGGGCAAGGTGGTGCTCAGCGACATCATCGTCCCGGCTGACTTCATCGGTGATGCCCGCGGTACGCTGATTGCCCTCCCTCAGGACGACCGGCGGTATTGGGTTGGCGTGGTTCCTGACACCGACGGCAAAGCGTACAGCATGGTGGTCTACGGTCGGGATGGTGATGATACCCGCCTCGTGGTGCCTGAGGGTGCTTCACGCGGGGCGGACGGCCTGTCATGGCGGTTTGTCGAGACCACGGCCCTTCCTTCGACGATTGAATCCGCGATTCCCGGCAGCAGTTCGAACACGGCCGTTGTGCTGGCCGAGACGCCGGAGCGACAACCCTACCTCACAATGCTGGTAACTGTAGACCGACAACACCAGACGTTCTACCCTAATCAACCACTACGCATCGGCGAAAGCGACTACACGTTCGTTGGCACGCGCGA
>JBKKBW010000111.1:0-3938 GCA_046713635.1 Dehalococcoidia bacterium | reverse complement strand
GGGCTATCCCGTCTACACCGTCTCCGTCGAGCTGTGTGGCGGCACGAGCTATGAGCTGCCGCTGCGCGAGGACCGTGGCTTCCTGCCCGACCTCGACGCCATCCCGCCGGACATCGCTGACGCGGCGAGGCTGCTCTGGCTGAACTATCCGAACAACCCTACGGCTGCCGTCGCCGATCTCGACTTCTTCGATCGCGCCGTCGCGTTCGCGAAGAAGCACGACATCACGATCGTGCACGACATGGCGTACAGCGAAGTTGCCTACGACGAGTTCGTCCCGCCTAGCTTCCTCGAAGCCAAGGGCGCGCGCGACGTCAGCATCGAAATGCACTCGCTGTCGAAGAGCTACAACATGACCGGCTGGCGCATCGGCATGGCCGTGGGCAATCCGGAGCTGATCGACGCGCTCACTCGCGTGAAGACCAACCTGGACTCCGGTATCCCGCAAGCGATCCAGCGCATGGCCATCGCCGCGCTCGACGGCCCGCAGGACTGCATCCAGGAGCACAATCGCATCTACCAGCGCCGCCGCGACAAAGTGGTCGCCGCATTACGCGACATCGGGCTGCGCGTCACGCCACCGAAGGCGAGCCTCTACATTTGGGCCGGACTGCCCGGCGGCATGACGTCGGTCGACTTCGCCGAGCGCATGCTCGACCAGACAGGTGTTGTCGTCACGCCGGGCATCGGTTATGGGAAGTCCGGCGAGGGTTACATTCGCCTCTCGATTACTGTCCCGGACGCCCGCATCGACGAAGCTATCAAGCGCCTGCAGGACTTTCGCTGGGAATAGGCGATCGCAGCATGAGCCGGTATTGGACAATATGGCCGTACCACCCGGATGACCCGGAGACCCTCGATCGCGCGTGGAAGTACGATATGGCCAACGGATGCATCGCAATCGGATGGAACCTGGGTCCGGACACGCCAGACTTAACGCTTGACGAAATTAGCGAGCGAATCCGAAGAATGTGGCCTGGGGAACCAGCTGCTGCCAGCATGGTCTGGCGCTTCTACCACGACATCAGCGCTGGCGACACCATCCTTGCTGTTAGGCGCCGAAAGGAGTTCGTGGGAATAGGCATCGTTTCAGGCAGCGCGTTCTATGACGAGCGCACAGCCGCTGAACGTGTCGGCGCTATGCGGGACGCCAAGGCGAATTTTGTTCCCGTGACCTGGCGAAAACGAGGCAGCTGGGTCGCGAAGTCCCTTCTTCCACGACAAACCCTCGCCGAGATCACTGAGGAGAAATACCAAAGTCTGATCCAGTAAGCTCCGCGCGAAGACCCGCGGTTGGAGGCGGCCCGCCGAAGGGTCGGTAATCAACATGGAGGTCGTTGACCTTGAAGACCAAGCTACTGCTGGCCACATCACTCGTTCTTCTGCCGATCCTCCTCGTCGCCTGCGGAGGCACGAGCAGCGATTCAAAGAGCACGCCCGACAGCGCTGAGGCGACGTATCGCGCCGCGCGCGACGATGCTGACAAGACGCCCGTCAGCGATAGCCTGCGCGGGTACGTGCAGCAACTCTGCGCACCAGTCAAGGCGTTCTTCGAGGACGCAAGCGATACGCTCGCGCGGCTTGATGAGCAAGCGACATCGGAAGCGACGGCAGTGGGCTTCGAGGAAGCGTTTGATGCGTTCCTCGCCCTGTTTGGAGACCTGGAGGGCCCGTTTCAAGCGCTGCGTGATGATCTCGAAGACGTAGACCCGCCGGATGATCTCCAGCAATACCACGACGCCTTTGTCGACCAGCTCGATTACGCGCTCGACACCATCGCCGACTTGGCGGAAGACGGCTTCGGAGCGCTATTCGCGCTGCCCACGGAAGGACCAACGCCCGAGGAACCCGCCGGGTTCGAGGCCGGTCTGCTACAAGAGTGCGGCGAGGACCTCAAGGACATCTTTGAAGAATTCGGCGACGACTTCTTTGGCGGAGGGGACTTCCTAGGCGGAGACAACAATGAAGCGACAGGCACGCCACCACCTCCCGGTCGAATCGGTGAGACCGTCCGCTCAGGCAGCTTTGAACTGACTGTCAACTCGCTTAGCAATCCGTATGTTTCCGGCGATCAGTTTTATCAGCCAACACCGGGGCAGCTCTGGGTGCTTTTCGACGTATCGGTTAAGAACGTGTCGGACGAAACGCAGGACTACGGCTCGTTCGACTTCACGCTGCGCGACGCTGACGACTTCTCGTATGACACGGCGTACCTCGGACAGGAGCGCGACCTCAGTTCCGGATCGCTCCGGCCCGACGAGGCCATCCGCGGCGAGGTTGGCTTCGAGCTACCAGTCGACGCGCTGCCGGAGCGCCTTGTCTTCGACCCAGGCTTCTTCGGCGAAAGCCGGATCGACGTCAACCTACGCTAGCGTCACGTCGCCTCGCGCAGCGCCGGAGCGCGGGTCAAGAAGAACAGGGTCATAAGCCCCACGGCAGCCGCGCCCAGGACGCCCGCCGTCACGGGGCTAAGGACCTCCGCCACGAGCCCGGCCTCCAAGTTCCCCAGCGGGCTAACGCCGAAGAACGCCAGCGCCTGAACCGCCATCACTCTTCCCATGAGCTGGTCCGGCGTGTGCGTCTGGATGAGCGTGATCGTCAGGTTCATGAAGAACGCCGCGCCGAACCCCCAGGCCAGGATCAGCAACACCGACACGGGATACCAGCGTGAAAACGAAAACGCGAGTAGGATCACCGACCCAACAAGAAGCGATCGGAGCAGCACCTCTCCCTTGTGTGAGAACTCGCCGCGCGACGCGATGTAGATCGAACCACCGAACATTCCCAGGCCGAAGGCGGCGTTCAACACGCCGTAGCCCGCCTCCCCGACGTCCAGAATGTCACGCGCGAACACGGGCAGGATCGCCTGGTAGGTGCCGACGAAGAAGATGCCGGTGAACGCTGTCACCACGAAGAGCGAGCGAATGAACGGACTGGCGGCGATGTGCGCAAGCCCTTCGCGCAGGTCGGAGATGCCCGACACGCGCGCCGTCCGACCCTCAACCGCAGGCGCGCGCAGTGCGAGCAGCGGAGGAACGCCGAGCGCGAGGATCGCGAGTTGCACCAGGAAGGTGCCTCCGAAATCGATGACCGCGAGCAGCCCTCCGGCGATCGCAGGCCCGATGACAAATGAGAGGTTCTGCACCATGTTGTTCAGCACAATAGCGTTCATCAGCCGCTCCGGCCCGACGACCGCAGGCACGAGCGCCTGGCGGCTCGGCTGGCCGATTGCCTGCGAAGTGCCCATCACAAACGCCAGCACGAAGACCGACCAAATCGCAACAACGTCGCTCAGGACCAGCGCTGCGAGAACGCCCGTTGCCGCAAGAGAGGCCCCCTGCCCTATCAGCAGCAAGCGCCGCCGATCGAAGCGGTCTGCCCAGACCCCTGCGGGCAACGAAAACAGAGCGAGCGGCACTCCCTGCGCGAACAGCACAAGACCAACCATGAGCGATGAATCGGTCATGTCCTGGACGAGCCAGCTCACGGCCACGAACCCCATTCCGCGCGCAATGAAGAATGCCAGCGCATTTAGCCACAGCCAGCGGAAGTCCCTAACCTGCAGCGCGGCCAGCGCGTCAAAGCGAGATGCGCGCGGTTCCTCGACGGGGCTTGGAGCGGCGACCACTAGCCGTCCGCTCGCGGGCCCATCAGCGACAGCGAGCGCGACTCCGAATCGGCGCGCAGCCAATCGATAACTTGCGCGCGCATCGACGCCAGCTCCGACGCATCGCTTGCAGCGACACGCGCGAGCGCTGCTGCAAGTGTCATATTCGCGCTCGATAGCTCCGACAGGCGCACCGCTGGCTCGGCGGTCGCGAGCGAGCGTAGCTCGTTCGCGAGCGCGTCCTGCCCTTCTACCGCGTCGGCTGCGCGAGCGGTCAGCTCGCGCAGCGTGCCATTGTCTTCGAGAAGGCGCTCGTAACTGCCATCTAGAC
>JBKKBW010000110.1:0-7096 GCA_046713635.1 Dehalococcoidia bacterium | reverse complement strand
CAGCGCCGCTTCCCGTACGTCGATGTCTTTGCGCGCCCGCAGCAGTTCGAGCCAATCATGCAGCTCGTCGGCCACGACGACCTCGGCGGCGAATTCTGGCCAGAAACGTTGGCCGCGCCGGACAGCGTGACTGCGTACGTCCCGATCGTCCACGGCTGCGACAAGTTCTGCACCTATTGCATCGTCCCCTACCGGCGCGGCCGCGAACGCAGTCGCGCCGTCGATGACATCCGGACCGAAGTCGAGCACCTTTCCGCGCGCGGCATACGCGAAGTCACCGTGCTAGGCCAGACCGTGGAAGCATACGGCCACGACCTGCCCAACTCGCCCGACCTCGGCGACCTCCTGCGCACCCTCAGCGACATCGATGGCATCGAGCGGCTGCGCTTCCTCACGTCGTACCCGAAAGACATGACCGAGCGCATCGTCGCCGCCGTCGCGGAGCTGCCTAAGGTCTGCGAGTACTTCAACATCCCCGTCCAGTCGGGCGACAGCAACGTCCTCGCGCGCATGCGGCGCGGCTACCGCATCGAGGAGTACGTCGAGAAGGTGGGGCTGATCCGTCGCTACATGCCGGACGTCTCGATCACCACCGACGTCATCGTGGGTTTCTGCGGCGAAACGGACGCCGAGTTCCAGCACTCGCTCGATCTCGTCCGCGACCTGGAGTTCGAGAAGGTGCACTGCGCTGCGTACTCACCGCGTCCCGGTACGATCGCGTACCGCCAGCTCGAAGACGACGTACCGGACGATGTCAAGCAAGGGCGTCGTGTCGCAATCGAGCAGGCCGCCGCGCGTTCGAGCGCACACATCAACGCCCGGCTGCTCGGCACAGAAGTGGAAGTCCTCGTCGAAGGCCGCAAGCGCCGCCCCACAATCCCGGGCCCTGAGCCCGTCGAAGGGCCCGCGCTCATCAACATCGCGGACACGGAGCCTGAGGACGCGCGCGGAGGGGAGACGATGCTCTACGGCCGCACCCGCCAGAACCGCCTCGTCCACTTCGAAGGCGACTTCGCCACGGGCTCGCTCGTCCGCGTCCGCATCGACCGCGCCAGCCCCTGGGCGCTGGTAGGCTCCACCGGAGCGTGAAGCCGCGCCAGCTTCTCGCGCGACTGTCCGAGGGTTCCTCCAAGAACGTTCGCTTCGATGACTTCGCGTCATTAGTGAGCGCGTTTGGCTTTCGACTGTCACGAACGCGTGGGAGCCACAACATCTTCATTCATGCGCAGGTGGACGAGTTAGTTAACATTCAGAACGCAGGCGGCGAAGCAAAGCCGTATCAGATCCGTCAGTTCCTTCGACTGATCGAGAGGTATAATTTGACACTGGAGGATGAGCCGTGAAGGACTATCACATCAACATCTTCTACAGCGACGAAGATGGCGGCTACATCGGTGACATTCCTGACCTTGAGTCATGCTCAGCGTTTGGTCACACCGCGGAAGAAGCGCTCGCGGAAGTAGAAAAGGCCAAAGCTCTCTGGCTCGAAGCCGCCAAGGCGGAAGGCCGAAGTGTTCCACCTCCACGCTACCGGCCGGTAATCTATCAGTCGGCATCGTAGGCAACCCCTTCCGATTCGGATGCGTGCTTGGCGGCTTTGTTGCATCTTTCTGGTAGCCGCACTGTTGGGTGGGGTCGGTTGCTCATCTAGCTCCGACAAAAGCGTCGAGCCTACGGAAAGCAGTCGCACTGGCCCGCCACCTGACACCACGTTGACAGCCGTCGCGAGCTTGCGAACGCCCGAGACTCCCTCCGCGATTCCCCAACTGACAGAGGAAGACCGAACGCGCGCGGCTGAGATCCTGCGGGCCGACTCCTTTCTTGGACCGTTGCTCGTCCAGCGCCCTGATGCTTTTCCAGACGGCTTTGGAATTTGGCATTCTGGTCGGGTTAAGTTAGGTGCCGGAACAGATCTGATCTTCAACCCGCCCATCACGTTGGAGCACGACTGGCCCTATGTCGTGGATTCGGAAGGCGAGGTTTTGACCGATGAAGAAGAGCGAGCCATGCAGGACAACACGTATGTGGTCGGAACCTACAAGGCGCGAGCGACGGACATCACTAATCTTGCCGTACTGATCGATCTTCGACGCAACGAAGTAGTAAGCATATCGCCGTACAAATCGGGGCCAATTCAGCTCTTGGACTAACTTCATCTCATGTCCGGCCAGATCGTCATCCTGAATGGCGCGCCGCGCTCCGGCAAGTCCAGCATCGTCGAGGTGATCCAGGAGACATTCGACGGCGCGTGGATGAACCTCGGCGTCGACCACTCCTTCCGGGCAACGCCGCCGCGCTTACGTCCCGGCATCGGCCTCCGTCCCGGCGGTGGCGAGCGGCCCGACCTCGAGCCGCTCGTCCCGACGTTGTACGCCACCATGTACGAAACGATCGCCGCGCACAGCCGGCTTGGGCTGAACGTCGTTGTCGACGTCGGCCACCACAGCGCTTACGCCGTCCCGCTCAACATCCTCGCCGACTGCGCCAAGAGGCTCGCCGGCCTGCCGGTCTTGTTCGTCGGCGTCCGCTGTCCTATCGAAGTCATCATGGAGCGGCGCCACGTCACGCAGCCGGGCCGCGAGCAGCAGTACCTCGTCGGCACGCCCGACGACCCCATTCCCGCGCCTGTGCAGCGATGGCAGGACGAGGTCCACAAGCCCGGCATCTACGACGTGGAGGTCGATACCTCGCTACTTACGCCGGAGCAGTGCGCCGAGGTGATCCGCCAACGCCTAGACGCCAGCCCCGGCACTGCGTTCCAGCGACTTGCTGCCGGCTAGGACGACAGCCTCGCCAGCCAGGGATGGCCGACGAGCTCGATAGCGCTCCTCAGCCACTCGCGCTGCGGGCCGCCGAGCGTAGGTAACAGCGCTGCGAAGTCGAGCTTGTCCCGGCGGCGCAGGAAGCCCACGTCGTCCTGCGGCCAACCTTTGTAGAACAGCAGCACCTCCGGTGACACCGTGGGCAGTCCCCACGATGACTCCTGGATGCTGCTCTCTAACGACATGCCGATCCGAGGCTCTCGCGTCATGATCCAGTCCGTTTCCGATCGCTCGCAGATCTGGATGTCGAGGCCGAAGCCTTGTCCGTCTGGACTGTCCATGTTCTCCGGCATCGCCACACCCTCGTCGCGGCGCGCGTGGATGTGCGCCGGTAGCGTGAGCCTTCGTCCGTTCCACAGCTCGGACGTGTTGCCTGCGACATCTTCGTCGTGGGCGACGAGCTGCCAGTCCGACAGGTGTTCGCGGAACTGCGGCAAGTCATCTTGAAAGACGATCAGGTCGAGGTCGCCGTGTTCGCGGGTCAGGCGGCCAAGCCAGGCGTCGACGGCCCACCCGCCGCAGAGCGCCCAGACGCCTAGGTAGCTATCCATGATTTCGCCGAGCGCGGCGACGTTTTCAGGTACTTGATTCGAAACAGTAGTAGACAAGAAATGCTCCTTGTGGTGAAGCGCAACGTCCGCGAAGCGGACGCGTCCACAACGTGGACGGCGCGAATCGACGGTCGGGTGAGGAGCGCACCCGGTGTCGAGCGGTAGGTCTTAGCTAGGCCGCTCGGACCTCGGGCCGCATCACGGTTGGTGTTGTACGCATGATCGGCCTCCTTCGTATGATGAGCGGAGTATAGCACGCGAGGGGCGCAGCCCATCGCCCTTGACCCCAACTGCCCAAGCCCGCATCGTAGTCGTAGCTATGCCAAGTAACTCCTCAGCCGCACCCTCGCTACCGCTCAAGCCCATCCTCAAGTGGGCGGGCGGCAAGCGCTGGCTCGTCCCGCACGTGGCGCCGCTCTGGCGCGGCCACGAGCATCGTCGCCTCGTCGAGCCGATGAGCGGCGGCATCGCAGTCGCACTCGCACTAGAGCCGCGCGAGGCGCTCCTCAACGACGCCAACCCGCACGCGATCAACTTCTATCGCTGGGTTCAGCGCGGCCTCAAGATCGCGATCCCGATGGAGAACGACCCCGGCCTCTACTACGGGCATCGCTCCCGCTTCAACGATCTGGCGACGAACGGCGGCAAGGGCGAGCACGAAGCCGCCGAGCTGTTCTACTACCTGAATCGCACCGGCTACAACGGCCTCTGCCGCTTCAACAGCCGCGGCGAGTTCAACGTGCCCTTCGGCCGTTACAAGACGATCAACTATCATCGCGACTTTGCGGCGCACAAGCATGCATTCGCTAACTGGAAGTTCACCGTCGGCGACTTCGAACGTATGAAGCTCAAGCCCGACGACTTCGTCTACGCCGACCCGCCGTACGACGTGCAGTTCACGCAGTACGCGCGCAGTCCGTTCTCGTGGGACGACCAGGTGCGGCTCGCCGAATGGCTCGCGAAGCATCCGGGGCCCGTCGTGCTGTCGAACCAGGCCACGCCCCGCGTGTTGCGGCTCTACAAGAAGAACGGCTTTCAGACGAAGAAGCTCGATGCGCCGCGAATGATTAGCTGCACCGGCGACCGGACAAGAGCGATAGAAGTGCTAGCGACGAGGAACCTCTAGTCATGCGCAGAGACACAGGTACTGGCGGCGTCCTGGAGCAGATGGTTTTGCCCGCGCTGCAACGAGGCGGCTACGCGTGGCGGCCACAGGCTAACATTGGTAATCGATTCGGTGGCGGCCGCCACATGGTCGATCTGGGCGTGACCGATCGAAACGGTTCTGCGTTCCTCGTGTCGCTCAAGTGGCAGCAGGTCTCCGGCACCGCCGAACAGAAAGTCCCCTTCGAAGCGATGTGCCTCGCCGAAGCCGTCCTGACCGACGAGAACGACTACGACAAGGCCTACATCGTCCTCGGCGGCACCGGCTGGAAGCTACGCGACTTCTTCGTCAACGGCGGCCTCGCCAAGCACCTTCGCCACGGCGACCTCGTCACCATCACCACCCTAGAGCAATTCGTCGCCCTCGCCAACAACAGCGACCTGTAGTTCATCGTCGTTCCGAGGCGGGACAGTCTGCTGTTACGCCAATGCAATGTCGAAGCGACGCTGGTTTATGGGCTCGATACGCCTGCGGGAGTACACCTAACGTTGGTGCCCAAACTTCTAGACGCGCTCGAATTTTCACGCCGGAGGCAGCCATGCTGGACGAGAAACCGGACATCTCTTGGTATCGAGACGTCATTCGGAACAAGCAGCGAGAAGCCACGCGACTCTGTATCGAACTTGAGTTGACGGGCGACGAGGTGAGCGATCCGCGCAAGCTGGAAGACATCAAGACCCGTCTGGACCGGGTCCTAGTGGTGCTGAAGGCCGCATAGCCGCCGTCCTACCCGTGATATCATTCCGAGCCGCCAAGAGCCTGCCCTGAGCTTGTCGAAGGGTCGCTTAAGGCGACCGCAAGCGAGGATGCCCTGAGTATCGCCGCCCGAAGCCAGCCAGACCGCTGGCCTGCTCCTTGACCCCGGCTCTTCTTTCGCAGGAGTGACATCAGACGCTTGGAGCTATTTCGCATCCCTGCTACCTTCGACGTGCTATGAATGCAGCCCAGGACAGCGTCCATCGGAAGAACCCCCTTTTCCTAACTTTTCGGCGAGCGAAACGAAGGAACAAGCTTCACGGTGAAGAAGCACTGCGCCTGGAAGCAATCAGAAATCTTTGCAGAAACAGATTCAGAAAAAAATAAATGGCAAACCAATCAAACAGTGAGGCTCCCCTCGTCGTTCGACCGGCACCCCTCGTCGCGGTCGTCGTCGTCATCTTCACTGTCGCTGACGGCGAGCTGAAGGCGCTCCTTATCCGCCGCAGCGCCGATCCGTATCGAGACACCTGGGCCATCCCCGGCGGGCTCCTCCGTTCCGGCGAACCACTCGTCGATGCCGCCGTGCGCAAGCTCGTCGATGAGACGGGCGTCCAGGACCTCTTCTTGGAACAGCTCTACACGTTCAACGATCTGGACGACGTCACGCCGGGCGGCGCGATCGCCGTTACCTACTTCGCCCTCGTCGATCACACACGCGTCCGTCTCGCCAAGCGAACCGAGTGGCAGCCGGAGTGGTTCGCGATGCGCTCGCTGCCCGGACTTGCCTTCCGGAACGAAGACGTACTCAACTACGCGCTCGCCCGGCTACGCAACAAGCTGGAGTACACCAACGTTGCGTACAGCTTGTTGCCCGGCCGGTTCACCCTCAGCCAGCTCCAGCGCGTTTATGAGAGCATCCTTGGCCGGGAGCTGGACAAGCGCAACTTCCGCAAGCGCATGCTCTCGCGTGAGATCATCGCCCCGACGAAGGAGCGCCAGGCCGAAGGCGCCGGACGCCCAGCCCTACTCTATCACTTCGTCTCGCGCGAGCCCGTGGAGATGTAATACGACGCGGAAGTTCGATGTTCGATGTTCGACTGCCGCCGCGGCAGGACCCTCGCGTATCTCGATGGGCCAGATGCTTCGCTGCGCTCAGCATGACGCAAGGTTTGCTAGAATGTTCTCCATAGAGGTCCCCCATCATGAGAACCGGCTTAGACCGCCCCACTCCCGCCGTCGAAGACTACCTCCAGGAGATATACGACATGCTCCAGGACGGTAAGGCCGTCATTGCGGCGCGGCTGGCGGAGCGTATCGGCGTCTCCGCGCCGACCGCCTGGGCCACGCTCCAGCGCATGCAGCGGGACGACCTGGTAGAGCTCCAGGGCAAACATGACATCCATCTCACCGCACACGGTAAGGACGCCGCCGAGTCTATCAAGCGGCGACACTTCCTGGCAGAACGCCTCCTGGTCGACATCCTGGGCATGGACTGGGCTGACTCGCATGAGGAGGCTCATCGTATCGAACACGCCGTCTCACCGGCGGTAGAGGAGCGCATCATGGCCCTCCTCGGCAACCCGACCACCTGCCCTCACGGCAACCCGATGCCCGGTCTTCCCCGGCCGTCGACCGTGCTGCTATCCACCCTCCGCGAAGGCGATATGGCAGACATCGATGGCGTCCAAGAAGAAGCCGAGGAAGACGCTGACCTGATGCGCTTCTTGCAACAGAACGGCATGACGCCGGGCACCCGCATACGGGTCGTAGAGTTCGCCTCGTTCAACTCCACCATGACGATCGAGATCGAAGGCCGGAGTATCGTCCTCGGCCTTCCGTCCGCGGAGTGCGTCCGGGTG
>JBKKBW010000109.1:0-1294 GCA_046713635.1 Dehalococcoidia bacterium | reverse complement strand
CCCCTGCGGTCAGACTTGGGTGACGCTACGCTCTTAGCGAGAACGGCCGATATGTCATCATCGTGGAGGCCCAGCCAAAACTCGTCGCTGCGAACGAAGTCACGCGCCGAACTGGCGACGTCAGGGTCGATCGTTCGACCGCTGTGCTCCGCAAGCGCGGCGATAAGGTTTCGGCGTGCTGTCAGGGGGTTTGCCTCCGCGCCGATCAGCGATTCCATGACGTCAGCCGCGGCGACGATTCGCCCGGCCAGGGGAATCGCCTCACCCTTCAGCGCGCGCGGATAGCCTTGACCGTCCCATCGTTCGTGGTGCGTGACAATCGCTTCGCAAACCTTCTCATCGAAGCCAAGGTCGCGTGCGACGTTGGCTCCAAGGTGCAGGTGAGCGCGCAGCGCCTCGACAACTTCGGGGCCGTTGTGAGGCGCTATCTCCAGCGCAAGTTGCTGAGGCGACTGGGCCGTCTTTCCTGCAAACAGCGTCTCTTCGGTCATGTTCAGTGTGCGGCACAATTCGCTGGAGGCTGGCGCGGCCCCTGCATCATGAAGGAGAGCGCCGTAGAAGAGCGCTTGGCGCAGTTCCTTGGGAGCGTCCACGGCATCGGCCAGCTTGCTGGCTATGTAGCAGACTCGGGCCGCGTGGCCCGGCTGCCGCCCTTCGGCAAGGTCGAGCGCTTGGGAGAAGGCCACTGCGAGCTGCGGGCTCGACGGCGCTACGGCTGCCTGTTCGAGCTCTTCCTTTAAGGGCGCCTCGGTAGCAGCAGGACGCGATGCGGTAGTACGATTGGTGGGCGCCACACTCTCTCCTCTCGGGCTTAGGCCCGTCAAAGGAGTATCGGCTGGATTGCCCATCGAGTGTAGCCGCGCTGCCCGCGTCAGGATCACCTCACTTTCTCGCCACTAAGTGCGCGTATTTCGCGGGATATTTGGCCCGTTTTGAGCGTCTTTTTCGGCGGGGCTCCGAATCTGCGCCAGATTCGTTTGATTGATCTATTGTTTGTCACTTTTTGTGTCGCGCTCCGATTTACCTAGCCAGCCAGTTGTGATTTACGTAGCCGGTCAATTGTGGGTCTTCTGCGCGCCTCCCGCGAAGGCGGTTCCAGAAAAAAGCTCTTTCTTGTGTATGCGGATGATCATTTGAACGTTCTTCCTCGACAGGGTGCAGCAAGCAGCGCCTCCGCCTAAGGCCGCCCTCGTCCAGCCCCGCCGTTCGTATTCAAAACAAGTCAACCGGACAGTCGCGTGTGCCATATCGGCGCGATCTTAAGGGGAGCCGGACATATCTCCAAGCGTCTGAT
>JBKKBW010000108.1:0-6029 GCA_046713635.1 Dehalococcoidia bacterium | reverse complement strand
GGATACCAAGTAGCATGCTGAGATAAGCGTTGATCACGCCACTGTGGCAGACGACTACGACCCGCTCTCCAGGGTGACGCGCGATTATGCCCTCGATAGCTTCGATCACTCTGCGGCGGAAGGAGCGAGACGCCTCGAAGCTTGGGAGGCTGTCCCAGCGCGGCGTTGTGACTAGACGGCGAGCGATATCGCCCGCGAGGGAGGGGCCGCCGTCATCGAGCTGCTCGACGGTTTCCGGATCGTATGAGATTTCGTTCAGGTCGTTCATCCGCGTGACGGGCAGGCCGTGCACAGCAGCGACATACGCGGCCGTTTCGGCAGCGCCACGCATGGTCGATGAGTAGACCGCATCGACAGAGGAACGCTCAAGCTGCGCCGCAAGGAGCATGGATTGTTCTCGGCCGGTAGCCGAGAGCGGCGGATCGAGCGGCGATTCCCCGTCATGGATCGCGTCCTGGTCTGGTTCGCCGTGGCGTACGAGGAGTACTTCCGCCGCGCCGAAGGCTGAAGAGCTGCTCGAAGGCGTCTGAGAGTGCCCTGGGTGCAGCAGTCGGCCGCTTTGTTGTGCCGATCGGGGGGTGTATCAGGGTAGTCATGCTGAGTTCTTCCTTTCGATCCGGCTCACGAGCCGGAGCTTCCCTCCATCTTCTCGAGAGCGAACGATGCGCAGCCGGCAGGCGGCTCCGCGCCAGTTCCGTTCGCCTTCGGGCGCGGGAAGGTACACGGCCGGGGGACGGCGTCCAGTCCCCGCCTTCGGAGTTCGCCCCCCGACCGATAACCACTGGTTTGCTAGGTGTGTCTGGTCTGGTGTGTAATTCTTCATCTTTCACTTCTCACGATACGGCAGCGAAGTTAACGCAAGATTGTGCAGCGTTAAGGGTGAATCAACGTTGGGTAAACGGTGGCAGCGGGGCGTTCTGGGGTGCGGCGGCTATTGGCTTGATGCGGCAGGCAAGGTGAGGCTAAAGACGGAGCCACCGCCCTGCTCACTCCGCACCTCGATACGTCCGCCATGGGCCTCGACCGTGTGCTTCACGATCGCGAGACCGAGGCCGGTTCCGCCTCCCGAGCGGGCGCGGTCGACCTTGTAGAAGCGCTCGAACACACGTGGGAGGTCGGCAGGCGCAATTCCGACGCCGGTGTCACGGACACGCACAAGGATGGCACCGTTCTCTAGCCTTGCTTCGACGCTGATAGTTCCCCCTGATGGAGTGAACTTCAGCGCGTTGTGCACCAAATTGAGCACCACGCGCTCGAGCCGCTCTGCATCGCCAACCACGGAGGGGAGGTCACTAGCAGCTTCGAGGCCTAGCTGGACGCTCTGGCGACGCGCTTGGAGCTGTAGCCGCTCGACCGCGCGCGAAGCTACGTCCTTGATATCGATCAGGTCTCTAGCGATTGGTAGCTCACCGGACTCGATACGCGATAACTCCAGCAACTCCTCCATTATGAGAACCATGCGCTCGATTTCGCCGTCCGCGCGCGACAGGAACTCGCGGGCAGCGGCCCCGTCCTCCAGCGCGCCGCTTTCTAACGTTTCGATCACGGACTTGAGGGAAGCAAGCGGAGTGCGCAGCTCGTGAGAGACGTTCGCCACAAAGTCGCGCCGGACTTGTTCAGTGCGCTTTACATCGGTGAGGTCGTTGATGACGACCAGGGCAGACCACTCGCCTCCGGAGAGCGGAGTAGTGAATACATGCAGGTACGTGCGGCCGGGCTGATCGATAAGCGCGATATGGCGTTCGCCGTCTTCGCCGCTGGCGCGCAGCGCATCGCGCACCTCTTCGCTTGGCATGAGATACGCGAACGGGCACCCGAGTAGGTCTGGCTGCGACCGATCGAAGAGGCGCTCGGCGGCGACATTTGCGAATGCGACCTGGCCTTGAGTGTTGAGGGCAAGTATCGCATCGACGCTGCTGTTGAGCGCTGCGATCAGACGATCGCGTTCGTCGGCGGCAGCAGCGAGCAGCGCATTCGATTCGACGCGAAGGTGCTCTTCAACGGCGGCCATGCCGTTGATCCGCCGCCAGAGCACAAGGGCGGTTGCAACAGCGATTAAGAGCATCGTCGCGAGTGCGACGATTACGATAGTGACGATCATGCGTGATTAGCCCTCGAAGCGGTAGCCAGTGCCACGCACAGTAATGAGCCGAGCAGGTTTGCTAGGCTCCTCTTCGATCTTTTCGCGCAGCCAGCGGACGTGGACATCGACCGTTCGGGAATCACCGGCGAAGTCGTAACCCCATACCTGGTTGAGCAGTTGGTCGCGCGTAAAGGCGCGGCCGCGGTTGCGAATCAGGAAGGCCAGCAGCTCGTACTCTTTGGGCTTCAGGGCCAGCGGCTGGCCCGATCGAAATGCCTGGCGCCGGCCCGTGTCTACAGAAATCTCGCCGGCGGCGAAGCTTTCGGTGTCGGCTTGGGGGCCCTGCTCTGCGCGGCGAAGCAGGGCGCGGACGCGAGCAAGCAGCTCTCGCATGCCGAACGGCTTCGTGACGTAATCATCGGCTCCGATCTCCAAGCCGACAACCTTGTCGACTTCCTCCGCCTTGGCAGTGAGCATGATGATCGGAGTCGCCATCTCGCGCCGCAACATGCGACAGACTTCAATTCCGTCCATCTTCGGTAGCATCAAGTCGAGGATGATGAGGTCAGGTCGCTCGTCCCGAGCGGCAGAGATTGCCAGCTCGCCATCTCCTGCAGTGGTGACTTGGAAGCCCTCGCGCTCGAAGTTGTAGCGAAGCGTGGCGACGAGCGTTGGCTCGTCTTCTACAATGAGGATCTTTTTCACAATGCGCGTTGTCTCCCGACGCTATTGTAGGTGAGGCGCGAGCCCTTAGGAAGTTTATGGAGAGGGTCTAGATGGTGCCTTGCTGCCCCAGCGCTTGCAGCAGCACCAGTAACCCAGCGCCAAAAACCGCCGAGGCAGTGACGACAGGAAGCACCCGGACGGCGAACGACGTGAATCGGCCCATCCGGGCGAAATGCGACTGCATGCCTTCGATTAGTGACAGGCGTTTTGAAACGGCTCCAGCGAAAACGAGTGCGAAGCCGAGGCCGGTGAGCACGGCGGCAAGCCCAACGCTGAACGCGACGATCAGGAGCAGGCCAAAGGTGATGCGATGCAGTGCGATCGCGCTGAGCATGACGACGATGGCTGAAGGACAGGGCAGCAGGCCACCGAAAATGCCCAGGCCGATCAGGCTTCGCCAAGAGACCCTCTCGCCGTTCTGAGCGGAATGCGAGTGGCTGTGGGCCGGGCCAAACCCGTGCGAGTGCTCCACCCCATGATGATCCTGGCCGTGTGCGGCAGGATGGTGACGAGCCGGGGGCAACACCATCGCGCCACCCTCCAGAACAATAGCGAGCCGCGGACGGCGGCGAAGCCATGTCATAGCTTCAATCAGGATCCCGCTGGTGCGAAGGCGCGCAACAAAAAGGGCGAGACCCATCGCCACGATCAGCCCGCCCGAGCCGATGCTCAGCCAGGGATAGAGATCTTCCGGCACGATGTACTGCGACAGGTAGAGCGTGACCAGCCCGAGGGCATAGACACTGGACGTATGGGTGACAGTGACGGTAAGCGCGAGAAGCAAGGCGTGCCGCCATGTGCCGCGCGAGCCGACCAGGTATGCGGCCACGATCGTCTTGCCATGTCCGGGCGAGAGCGCATGGAGCGCGCCGAAGCCGACAGCGGCCAGCAGGGCGAAGATCACGGCGCTGACCGAGAGCCTGTCCTTCGCGATCAGCCCGGCGTACCGCGCAAGCGTCGAATCGGGGTTGCCGCGAACCGCTCGTTCTTGCTGTGATGATGTCGACGCTGCTGGCAATGAGGGCGCGACCGCGCCCGGCACGATGCTGTAGGAAGCGCTCGCGCTACTGACGTTGAGTGGCGGAACCAAGGAGTCCTGCGCAGGGTAAGCGCGGAGTTCGTTACTCACGTCTTGTGATGGCACGGTCGAGTTGGCGATGCGCACGCCGTCGAGCCCGCGCACGACGACCTCGCGCCAGCCTATGCGGTCGCCGTATGTGTTGTCCCGATACTCCAGCGCGTGCGTAGGAGCGTCCGAGATCGCCGCCGCGAAGTCGACCTCGATCCGCTGCGTGTCGAGCCCGCCCTCGCCGGCAGGAAACGTGAGGTTGCTGCTGACGGTCGTGAGGTCGACGGCGACGCCGTCGACCTGCAAATCGATATCTCGGCGCAGAGCATCAACTTTCTCGTCGAGATATGCGTTCCTCTCCGGCTCGCTGAACGAGCCATCACCATTGATGTCGAGTGCGTCGCGTTCCTGGAAGGCTGGGATTTCCGCCATGTCCAGCACGTAGCGGAGAGAGATAGATTCCGGACCAAGTTCGATGCGGCTGTAGTGGTTGATCGTGAAATTGCCCAGCGGGTGGGCGGCGGCTTTGGACACTGGAGCAAGGAGGGGAACGGCGACCAATGCCGTCACAACGAGCGGCACCGCCCACCAGCGTCTAGAACGAAAGAACACAGGCATGGCCGGCCTTCCTCAGCACTCCTTGGCTTCTAGGGTGTATTCGCGCTCCCTTTGCTAACAGATCAACTCCGAATGCCCATAGGGGCAGGGGCGGGTATAATCCAGCCAAATCATGGCTCGCCGGGACCCACCGCTAGCGTACCCATAGGCAAGCATGCCGAACTCCCCTCCTGATCCGCCCCTCGTGCCTGGCCGAAGTATAGACATAGAAGACGCGCGCCTGCTGGAGCGTTTACGCAACGACGAGCGCGACGCTATGGCCGATATGTACGACGCCTACGGCCGGATGGCCTATGGCCTGGCATATCGCGTCCTTGGCCAGGCAGGAGATGCGGAGGACATTGTGCAGGAGTCGTTCCTTAGCCTCTGGCGACAGTCGAGCCAGCTGGACTCGAAACGCGGATCCGTGCGATCTCTGTTGATGACGATTGTTCATCGGCGTTCGATCGATGTGCTCCGGCGGCGAGCCGGAAAGCCCGAACACGCGCTGGACGATGCGCCACCGGTCGTCTCTCGCACGCCAGATCCAGTCGAGTTCGCGTCGCAGGCTGAGGAGCGCGAGCGGATCGGGAAGGCGTTAGCAGAGCTGCCACCAGACCAACGGACCGCGATCGAGCTGACCTATTTTGGTGGTCTGACGATTGCTGAGATGGCCAAGCAGCAGAATATCCCGTTAGGAACGGCAAAGAGCCGCTTGCGCTTGGCGCTGGAACGGTTACGGAAGACACTTATAGCATGAACTGCAACGAGACAAACGAATTGCTCGCCGCGTACGCGGTGGAGGCGCTGGCCGCGAGCGACGCTCAGGCAGTTGGCGATCACCTCGCGACGTGCCGCAAACACGATGAGGAGCTGGCTAACCTAATAAGCGTCACGTCGAACTTAGTGACGGTGGCCGGGGAGCGGGAGCCATCGCCGGAGTTGCGCGTGCGCTTGCTGAGCACATTCGACGCCGAGGTAGCAGCCCAACGAATCTCCACATCTTCACATCCACCGCGGCGGGAAGTGGTTCGCGTAGTCCCGTTCGTTCGACGGCCCACGTTCGCGTGGCTGGCGGCGGCCGCGCTGTTTCTGGCCGTCATCGGGCTAACGACATGGAACGTCGTGCTCCAGACGGGCGACAGTGACGACAGCTGGACGGTCAGCGCGAGCGTGGTCGGGGCGGGCATAGATGGCCATCTTTGGTACTCTGACCGCCTGCAGCTCGCTGTGATATCGATGGAAGAGATGCCCGTTGCAGACAGCGGCCGAGTCTACCAAGCGTGGGGCATCTTTGACGGCGGGCCGGTCAGCCTGGGCGTAATGCCAGACGAAGACACCATCGCAATGAAGGTCGACCTTGCCGGCGCTAGCGCGTTCGCGATTACGGAAGAACCGATCGGGGGCAGTGCTCAACCGACGCGCGATCCGATCGCGATCGCTGAGCTGGGCTAGACGTTCGTGACGGCGCTGGCTCGCGCCTCTGCCAGGCGCAGACCCACGCGTTCATCCTCGGACACGTCTCGCTGCGGGAAGCGATGGATGAAGAACGTT
>JBKKBW010000107.1:0-4620 GCA_046713635.1 Dehalococcoidia bacterium | reverse complement strand
TCATACCAGGGGCCGTTGTTGCCGGGGTTGCACGTATCGCCCTCGTTTATCCGGCACCTGCCGTCCGAGCCATTCGCGATCAGATCCTCGATGTCACCCGATCCGCCGTTGCTGCTGCAGAAATTATCGCCTGCCTGGAGATCGATGATCCCGTGCGGGTTACAGGGAGGCTCCGGCGTGGGTGTGCCGGCCGGATCCGGCGTTGATGTTGGCGTGACCGCGCCAACTGTCGGTGTTGGTGTATCAGTCCGCCTAGGCGTCCGAGTTGGCCTCGGCGTATGCGTGGGAGGGCGGCCCCGACCGGCCGTCGTCCCGCCAGGGCCGCTGCCGCCACCGCAATCGCCCGCCCCACTCTCGATCAAGCAGAGTTCTGTGTACCGGGGCACGCCATCCTCGTCGAAGCACGGATCGAGGGTGGTCGCCATCTCGATCGGCACGATGCCTTCCTGACTGGTGATCGAGCCGGCGCAGGCCTTGGCATCCGCGCCGATATTGTCAGGGCCGAGCCCGAAGATGCCCGTAAAAAGTGCTTCCGTGTCGTGCTTTACCGTAACTTTTACACACGGGTCGATTGCCTCAATCGGCACTGGCAACGATGCGTTGCCAGCTTCATTGTTGTCATTAAAGAAGTCGGTCGCCTTCCCGAGAGCATCCTCTGAATAGCTGGGGACCGCTAGTTTGAATGCGTACTCCTGAGCGCCGGCAAGCGATGGCAAATCTGCATCCGTCTGGGCTCCTCGCCTTTCAGCAAACCACAGACTGAAATCGACTGCGATCGCGCCGACGAGAGCGATAACCGTGAACGCTAGGACGAAGAATATGATCCCTTGCCCGCGTTCGGACTTTGCTGCCCTTGGAATTCTGCCGCTCATGAGCTCCCTGTGCATCCCGTTGTGTCGGTAACGCTATGTTCAAGGCGCGCTGTCCCAGACGGCTCCATGGGCACGGTCAAGGAGGTCATTCCTAACGCGCTGCCGAGCTCGCCCACAATAGGGAACTTCCATTCGAATGTGCCCTTCACATGCACCGCGTCCCCGACGTCCCCTGGGTTGCCGTTGCCATCTTTATCGACGTATGAAACGTCCACGGTAAGGTCTTCCATCTCTTGGGCCTGCTCTATCGTACGGTTCACAACATCTGGGCAGATGGAATGCACAGCTCCGTAGCGGGCGCCCTCACGCACGGCGTGCTGCAATGCAACCCTGCGGTCAATTGCGATGCCGAAGTCTACGATCGAGAACAGCAATACGAACATTATTGGAGCTAGGAGCGCGAACTCTAAGAGCGCCTGTGCGGTCTCACGACCCGCGGCCCGACGTAACCGGCGCGTTGCGATGACTCTCGTCATTGGTACGATGGCGAGGGCGAGCAGGAGAAGGCCAACTAGATCGGCATTGTAGAATGTTGCCATTAGCCCCTCTGCTGCTCCGCGACTCCCCAATTCGTTCTCCTTTTTTGCCTACCGGCGGGTGGGCAGCCAATGCGCGCCCACCCGCCGGTGATCGGCATGCTGTATTACGGACCGGGATCGCAAACGGTGTTGTCAGTAAAGTCGATGCAGTTCTTGATGCCCGTTGCCATCGAGTTCAGTGCAGGCGTGAAGATGATGATCGCTGCGAGAATCCCGACCGCGACCATTCCGCCGAGCAGCGCGTACTCAAGCAGGTCCTGCCCACGCTCTTCACTTAGGCGTGCTTTGAGGTCTGACATCGCCACGTATCCACGCAGCATTACGTTGTTAATCATAGCTATCATCTGTGTCTTTGTTCCTCCTTAGGAATGTGAATCGTGCCGATATGTTTGCGACGGATGCGCCGTTTCACCCGGCCGGCGCCCGCCGTCTGTCCAACTTGCTAACGCCGTCCGGCACCACCCCCTTCGCGCACTCCTTGCGTTGCCACGGTGTTCTGGCCAGGCGCGCCGTTGACGGCGGCCGTGGTTGGTAGTGGAATCGTCAGCGCGAACGCGGGCAGGCCGGTCGTTTGCAGCTCCACCCAGAGCATACCACCCTGCGCGCGCATGAGCTTCGAGACGCTCTTGAGCGTTTTGGTCTCGTCGCGTAGGATCTCGACCGCGTGCTCGCCGCCCGCGTCCAGCGCGGCGGACGCGGGTGCCGAGGCCCCCGCCTTCTCTTCGCGCGCGGACGAGATGCGGATCAGCCACTCGCCGTCGCGCGCCTCAGCTTCTGTGGCGATGGCGGCGCGCTCGGGCGAGGCAGCGATGGTGATCTTGAGCAGCGACGAGAGCGCCTGGATGAGCGCCTTGCGGTCGCCGTAGGCCGCCGAGCCGGGGCCGATGACCTCGCTGCGGAACGTCTGCTTCTTGCGATGCGCGCGCCCGAGCACGGACGATGCAGCGCGGTCGATGATGTCGTGGAGGTCGATCTCACGCAGCGAGGGCGCGGGCCCGCCGGCCGCGGCGCCGTTGTCGCTGCCGGGATCGTCCCACGCGCCGGAGATGATGCTGACGTCGACGAGCCTGCTGAGCTCGGCGGGGGTGAGATCGCCTGGGACGTAGCGGAACGTGCCGCCGGCGCTGCGGTCGAGGCGGAGCGGAAGCGCGTTGGCGTCGCCGGCGAGGATAGTGTGCAGCGGCAGCGGCGCGCCCTGGAGGGCCGAGGCTATCGCGGCGGCTTCCGCTGCGTCGTGCACCTGCAGGGCGAGGACGTCGTAACGCTGGGCTGCCAGCAACCGCTGCACCTCCTCAGGCTGCGCCGCCTGCCCGAACGAGTGTCCGGCCTCGATCAGGCTGGCTGATACGGCGGCGCGCCACCGGGCGTCGCGCGAGTAGAGCGCGACATGGCCCTGGCTCGCCACCTCATGCCGCTGAAGCGCGACGCTCATGGCTGACGCCCACGAGCCAGATGGCCCTGGCCCGCCATTTCATGCTGCTCGACCGTCATCCTCATGGCCGCTCCTTACCTAACCCCCAAGCCGCTCTCCCTCGTCGGGAGAGTGCGCCCTTCCCTTTAGGGAAGGGGGAACGGCGCGCCCGTCCCCTTTACCTAACCCCCTGGCCGCTTTCCCGCTCTCGCGGGAGAGTGCGCCCTTTCCTTTAGCGAAGGGGGAACCGCGCCGGTGTGCCGAAGGGGACGCGAACCTGTCTAGTAGAGTCAGCTCCCCACCCGGCGATCCGTTCCGCCGAATACGTGTCGCCAGCGTACGGTAGAGCGCGCGAAAAGTCACTTAGAGCGGGCACGAAAAGTTCTTAGAATCTCTTGAGGAGTGCACCAAGATTGTGCGCGCCGGTTCCCCTCCCCTTTAGGGAAGGGGGCTAGGGGGTTAGGTCGGCCAACCGGTACCCGACGCCCCATTCGCTGACGATGATGCGCGGCTGCTTGGCGTCCTGCTCCAGCTTCTCGCGCAGGTAGCGAATGTACAGGTACAGGTAGTGGCGCGCGTCGACGTACTCCGCGCCCCAGACGCGCGACATCAGCGTGTCGTGCGTGAACACCTTGCCGGGCGCGGACGCAAGACACGATAGCAGCCGGAACTCCATGGGCGTGAGCAGCACGCGCCGGCCGGCAGCCTCAACCGAAAGGTCGGACGCGCACAGCGTCAATCCGCCCGCTTGCCAGCGGTCGTGGGCGGGCGCGCGAGAACGCCGCAGCAGCGCGTCGATGCGCGTGGACAGCTCCTGGTCGCTCACCGGCATCGCGACGAACTCGTCGGCGCCGGACGCTAAGACGCGCGGGACAATGCGCTCGTCGCATGCATCAGCTAGTACCACGATCGGAAGGCCGGTCCGGCCGCGGATGGCTGCGCACGTCTCGGCGAGGCCGAATCGTATGCCGTCCGCGACGATAATCACGAGGCACGGGTCGATTTGTTCCGGCCAGCCCTCCAGCGCGGCCGTGAGGGGGTACATCATGACGGCGTGGCCGCACGGGGACAGGCGCTCGAAGATCGCACTCGCTGGGCGCGCGTTGAAGTAGAGGAGCAAGAGACGCGTAGTCTTTGCTTGCTCGCGCGCGTCCTTCGCGAAGAGAGCCGTATCTCCCATGCCGGGTTCCTCCCGCCCTGCAAAAGTGCGACGATGCAGCCCGCATCCCTACGGCCCGCTACGTCCAACTGGAGAAGTGTCTTACGCCACCCGCCTAAGAACCCCGCTGCCTGTGTAATTACATAACAGACGTGACAAGCGTGTCAAGCCCGAACAGCAGATTCTGCGAAATAGGCCGATGGCTAATCGGTGGTTTGGGGCGTTGCCGTTTTTAGCAAGCAATTAAGTTTTCGAATCTACGTCGCCTGTTTTGCTGCTCGAAACTAGTGCGTTTGGAGGCGAAAAATGGCCGTTACTGACGCGTTTCGAGGCGAAATGTGATCGTGTGCGGCCCGATCGCGATGGCGTCGTCCGGCGCTAACGACGCCCACTCGATAGGCCGGCCGCGGAGCAGCGTCGAGCCGGCGCGCGCCACGTGGTGCACCATCAGCCGGTCGCCCTTCAGCCAGACGCGCGCGTGCACGGCCGCGACGGCGGCGGCGACGGCGCCGCCGTCGCTTTCGAGGCGCAGGCCGCATTCCGGCCCGCTGCCGATCTCGAGCGGCGCCGCCCCAACCGCCACCGCGAGACCGGCGCTCGGGCCTTCGAGCACCAGCAGCTTGCCCTCCAGGGCTGCTT
>JBKKBW010000106.1:0-1415 GCA_046713635.1 Dehalococcoidia bacterium | reverse complement strand
CTACCGGTCCCCGGCCCAGTCCCCTTCTCGCAGAACACCGCCATGGCGAAGTACCCCGCAGGGCCCTTGTAGATCGCGCCGGACGTCCTTACCCCGAACAGGTACGTCCCTCCCTTCTCGGCGATCCAGCAGTCCTTCATGCCATCCAGGCGGTTCATCTCGTTCCAGGGCAGCAGGCGGGAAAGCCCGTTTCGCTTCTGCTGTCGCCGCAAGATGCGCAGCATATCCTCCGACGCGTCTTTGGACACAGCTTCGCGCCGCCCTATCATCGACAGCAGGCGCGTCGTCTCCGCGGCTGTGCTCACGTGATGGTTGCGCGGGTCCAAGCCCTGAGATCCGTCCCCCATCCGCAGCTTCAACGTCGTCTGCTCAAGTCCCAGGCGGCGCATCAGTTCGTTCACGTAGGCCTTCCCAATGAGATCGATGCACATGTTCGTCGCAACGTTATCCGAAACGCAGATCATCAGCACCGCCGCGTCTCGTACGCTCATTTCCACCCCGGGCGAAAGCAACGTCAGTACGCCCGACCCAATCGTCGCGTGCTCCGGCCCATAGCGAATGCGATCATCCAGCGCCAAGCGTCCATGGTGTACAGCCTGATACAACGCGACAAGAATCGGCACTTTGATCAGTGACGCCGTAGGCATCACGTCGTCTTCATCCCACCCGATATGCTCGCCGCTCGACAGGTCCGTCAGCGCATACGTCCACTTCCCTGAGTAGCGCCCGCCGATAGCGAGCAGTTCGTCGTGGAGGTCGGAGAGTGCACTCAAGGCGGACGTATCATACCGCCGGCCTGTCTGGCAGAACCAGGATCGCCCTATCGCCCAGTATCGCCAGGGTCAACGTCTGGTGGAACTTGCAACGCAGTGGTAGTTGACTGCCGCGCGCAACTGCAACAGCAGAACGTCGTTTCATGACTTGCAGTTTCCGTTCAGAGGATCGCATCCCTGCCGAGTAGTCAATCGTGCGTCCAAACCTCATCATTCTTAAGGAGAAGATCTCATGCTAACTAGAAGGTTCTTGATCCCCGCGTTGCTGTTCGTTGTACCGCTCGGCGCGGCCGTGGCAGTCGTCACTGAAGTTGGCGCCCGCCAGGAGAGAGTCAAGATTTGCCACAACGGTCATAGCATCACCGTCGCAGCGCCGGCAGTCCCGGCCCATCTTAGGCACGGCGACACGATCGGCGCCTGCGCCCTCGGCGTTCCGACCGCTACTCCAGTGACAACTGAGACACCCACGGACGTTCCGGCCGAGACGCCAACCTCCACAGCGACCGAAACGCCCGTCGACGCGACCGCGACTCCGACGGAAGCGCCAACCGAGACGCCAGACGACCCGACCGCCACTCCTACGGACACGGCAACCGAGAAGCCAGTCGACGCGAAAGCCAATCCAACGGACACGCCAACCGA
>JBKKBW010000105.1:0-2443 GCA_046713635.1 Dehalococcoidia bacterium | reverse complement strand
AAATCGAGCTGATCCCGCTGGCGAACATGGTCGAGGCGCTCTTCACGAAGCTCGGCAAGCCGTTTACCGTCGCGGGCATGGTCTGCGTCGTTAACGGCCCGGGCGAGGCGAAGATGGCCGACCTCGGCATCGCAGGGGGAAAGGGACGCGGCGTGATCTTCCGCCGGGGCGAGATCGTGAAGACTGTCGATGAACCCGACTTCCTCAGCGCGATCATCGAAGAGGGCGACAAAGTGATTGCCGAGATCGAGGCTGGCACCTACATTCCGGCCGCGAAGGCCGCCGAGAACGTCATCCCCCTTGTCGAAGTCCCTCGCTAGTAACGAATGTCCATGGACCTCTGGGAGATCCTGGGGCTGCTCGGCATCCTAGCGCTCTGGGCGGTGCTCGGCTGCATACCATGGTTCATCGCGCTCATCGTAACGCGAGCACAGCGCGCGCCCTGGGGTATGCTGCCGATTGTTGTAGTCGTAGGCGTGGCCGGCGCGCTCCTGGCGCCTGCGCTAGGTCTCAAGAGCTGGGGTGGCTTCTGGACCAGCCTCGCCTCGGCGCTGCTGCTCCCGAGCGCGGTGATGTTGTTGTTGAGTGCGAGACTGGCCTCGAACCAGGCCGCTGATGCCTGACACTGTCCGTAACTCGCCTTCCACCACGGGCGACGGAGACGACCTTCGAAACGCCATTGGTGGTTTGGTCGTCGACTTCGCGCAGTTGGAGTTCAACTTAGCCCATGCAACAAGCATTCTGATTGGAACCGAGGAAATAGTCTCGCAGGCAGTCGTCTCTCGGCTATCGTTTAAGAACCTCGTGGATTTGTATTGCACTCTCCTTAGATTGAGATCGTCAGACGACCTTTCAGGCAGAGATATCAATTCACTATTTCGCGAATTAGTTGCCGAAGAGGCATTCCGCAATGCCGCAATGCACTCGCTCTGGCTTCCTGACGTTGAATTTGAAGGTGACGATGGAGTTAGCAAGTTGATAGGATCACATCTTAGGGTGAAACTGCCATCGTTGACTCGTAAGGGAACGGGTGTAAAAGCGGAGTTCGTCGAACCAGCTGCCGTTCGAGCTCATGCAGGAAGAGCGAGAGCGCTGGCAGGGAAGGTGGTGGAGATCTTGCCCAAAATGCCGCGGCGAGTGGTTCTCGGCCGACGCCGCGAGCTAGGGTGGCCCGCGAAGCCTCCTCGGAAAGACAGAGCACGGATGGACGAAAACAAGTGATTCGCTACTCACTATCCACCATGTACGCCCAGGCCGAGCGTTACGGCGACATGCATGACTTCGCGCTCGACGCGCAGCGCTTCGGCTTCGATGCGATAGAGGTCAGCCATTCGACGCCTCAGGACAAGTTCGAGCGATTGCTGAATGGCTCTGGAGCTACGGTCTCCAGCATTCACGCGCCAGCGCCTCGCGTACAGGTGAACGGCAAGCCGAACGGGAGTCTCAATCTCGCCGCGCTGGACGATGAGGAGTTTCGACTCGCCATCGAGCACACGAAGCGTACCATCGATCACGCTGCGGCCACCGATGCACGCTTCGTTGTCGTCCACCTCGGCGGCGCCGGCAACACGATGCTAGACTCCGAGCGCTCGATGCGAAGAATGTTCGACTCGGGCACTCGCAGTGGCGCCGAGTACGAGCAGCTCCGGCGCGAGACGCTGGAGAAGCGCGCCGAAATCGCGCCGCCGTGGTTCGAACGCGCGAGGGAGTCGCTAGCGGAGTTGGTGTCTTACGTTGGCGATCGCAGGATCGCCATCGGGCTGGAGAACAGGCTCCATCACCACGAGTTTCCGCTCCCCGGCGAGGCACTCGAGCTACTAAAGGACTATGCTCCCAGCGTTGCGGGCTACTGGCACGATGTCGGACACGCGGAGGTGCAGGCGCGCCTCGGCTACGTCGACAAGCGCGAGTGGTTGACGAAGGCTGGCTCGCGCACCATCGGCTGCCATCTGCACGACGTCGACGGCATCGGCGACCACCGAGCGCCCGGCCGCGGCGATGTCGAGTGGGACTACCTGGCCGAGGGCTTACCACCGAGCGCGCTGCGCGTCTTCGAGATCAATCATCACGAACCGGAGGAGTCTGTGGCTGGCGCGATCGCGTTTCTGAAGGAGCGAGGCGTGGTGGCATAAGAAAGGCCGCGCCGCTGACGTGGAGGGCGAAGGACCGCGTTTGGCCCTTCGCCCTCGTCAACGTTTGGACAGGGCTTTTCGGCCCTACCAGGCGCGCTTAGCTCTCAGTAGGGACAATGTTTCCGCCTAGACGGGCGGGCACCCTCCATTACCGGCAGCGTTTCCACCCAGCAGCGGGCAAGGCGTTGGCGTGTCTGTCGGTGTGTTCGTCGGCGTATCCGTCGGCGTATCGGTGGGCGTGTCGGTTGGCGTGTTGGTGGGCGTATCCGTTGGGGTATCGGTCGGCGTGTCCGTCGGCGTACCTGTTGGGG
>JBKKBW010000104.1:0-1844 GCA_046713635.1 Dehalococcoidia bacterium | reverse complement strand
CTCAACCACCTCGACTTCCGGTTCTGCGCGAAGCTCGGTGATCGCCGCCCAGTGTGTCGTCGCGCGGCGTCCCTTCAGGAAGGCTGCCCGGCTCAAGATGAACGCGCCAGTGCAGACGGACGTTACCCAGGCCGCTTCTTCGCCCTTACGTTGAACGAAGCCCATCAGCACCTTGTTGTCGACCTCGACCCGCGTTCCCTGACCACCAGGCACCACGATCACATCGAGCGGCGGACAGGTCTCGAACGTGCAGTGCGGCACTACGACGAGGCCCTTGGCGCCCGTTACAGGCTCGGCGCTCTGCGCAACAGTGACGACCTGCCAGTCCTTGTCCACGTATTCAGCGAACGCGGTGAGGACTTCGTAGGGACCAACGAAGTCCAGCTCCTCCATGTCGGGGAACAGCAAGATGCCTACAGTTTTCGTCATAATCTCTCCTCCCCACGAACACGCACGAGCTCCGCATCGTACCGGCGGCCACGGACCGAAGCGAGCCGCCGTCGCGCGAACGCAAGCAGCCCGATGTCGCTGCGGGTGGCAGCACCTTCGATGAGCCTGGCTACCTCTCGATAGCCCAGCTTCTGGTACGAGCGCACGGCCGCAGTGTTGCGCGGATCGACACTGAGCACTACGTCTCGACAGCCCCTGAGCAGCTCACGCGTCACAGCCCCCGTGACGACGCTACTGAGCCCACGACCACGGTACTTCGGATGAACGAAGACGTTGCCCGCCACCGCGATCGAGTCGGGATATGAGATCACGTGGGTCCCTGCAACGCCGATCAGACGCCTGCCTTCGAACGCACCGTAGTAGATCGCGTCGTCGATGTTCTGTGCGGTGTAGAACGCTGGCGTACCGTCGGAGCGGTAAAGGCGGTTGATTTCGCGAACCTCGCGTCCACGCAAACGCTCGACTTGGCCCGGCACGTCGCGGAATGTGTCTCTCGTGACTAACATGCGAAGTACGGCGTTGTGATCTGGGAGGTCGTAGTGTCGCCGGATCGTGTCCAGGTGATGCAGCTCGCAGGTGAGGAATGTGTATCGGGGGCCGGGATGGAGCCGGAGAGCAGACTCCAGCGCATCGACAGTGCCCTGCGCGAACAAGGCGTTCCCCAATCCCCCGGCCGAGTGCAGCAAAAGGGCCTGGCCCCCGGCGCCGCGCGATAGCCACCAGGAGCTTCGGTGGAACAGGTGAGCCTGAAGCTGGCCGATAGCGTACGCAGCGTACGGCCGCCGCGCCTCAAGAACGGAGCGGATCTCGTCCTTGTCGACTGCGGGCCGCACCAGGTATTCGTTGTACGCACGAGCAGCGATGCGTCTCGGCAGCGGTCGGTCGGCCATTAGACGCTCAGTCCCACTGGCATGTACCGCCCGATGATTGGCACCAGATCGCGCTTGACTTCATCCGGTACGTTCTCGGACCCGGTGATAAGCGCTTTTGCGAGCGCGTCACCGCACGCGCAGTCACGCTCGCGTGGCAGGCTGCGCAGCGCGCCGCGGATCACATTGCGGGCTATCTCGACCGTCTTGATGATCATTCGAATGATGACGTCGGCGGTAACCGGTTCATGCTCCTCATGCCACGTGTCGTAGTCAGTTACAAACGCCAGCGTCGAGTAGCAGATCTCGGCCTCGCGAGCGAGGCGGGCTTCAGGGAGCGCTGTCATACCAATGATCGAGGCGTCCCACGACCGGTAGAGTTTCGTCTCGGCCTTTGTTGAGAAGGCCGGCCCCTCCACCGCAACGTACGTGCCGCCGCGGTGCGTTGTCGTCTCAGTAGTTTTCCCGGCGGCTTCCAGCAGCCCACCCAGCTGCGGACAGTACGGCTCGTCGAAGGCAACATGG
>JBKKBW010000103.1:0-3182 GCA_046713635.1 Dehalococcoidia bacterium | reverse complement strand
CTGCACTCCTTCGTGCGCGAGCAACCAGAAATTGAGGGGCAGTTCTCGACGTTCATCGCCTGCTTCGAATCGCCGAAGGTCCGCGACGACATGGAGTTCGAGCGGCTGCTCTGGGAACAGCTAGGCGCGCTGCACGAGCTAGACCGGCCCTTCCATGACTGGGACCCGACAGTCAGCTGCGACCCTGCGAACAAGGAGTTCTCCTTCAGCTTCGGCAGCCGGGCGTTCTTCGTCGTCGGGTTATCACCTGCGTCGTCGCGCTGGGCACGCCAGTTCCCGTGGCCGCTGCTGGCCTTCAATGCGCACTTCCAGTTTGAGGAGCTGCGCGCCAGCGGCCAGTTCGAACGTGTACAGGAGGTAATCCGCGACCGCGACGAGGCGATCGAAGGAAACACGAACCCGAACCTTACGAACTTCGGCGAACACACGGAGGCGGCCCAGTACTCGGGCCGTGCCGTCGAGGACGACTGGCGTTGTCCGGTGACGTTCCGCTGATCGAACCACGGCTGCGCCAGCGCATCCCGGCGCAACGCGGCTGCGGGTTCATGCTTGAACGAGGCGAGACGCTGCGCGTCTCCGATCCAGAGGGCGAACAAGTCGCGGACCTGACCGCGTTTGGCGCGGTGGACAAAGACGAGTGGCTATCCTCCGGACGGACAATCGACTACGGTAGCACAATCTATCTCACTACTGGTCATGTGCTCTACTCGAATCGAAGCCGCGCGATGCTGTCGATCGTTCGCGATACTGTCGGCCGACACGATTTTCTACTCACACCATGCAGCCAGGAGATGTTCGAGATCCTGTATAAAGCCGCGGGCCACCACCCGAGCTGTTTCGAGAACCTGGCGAACAGCTTAGCCGCGTACGACATACCCCGTGACGCGATCCCTACGACGTTCAACATCTTCATGAACGTGCTAGTCACGCAGGATGGTACGGTAGACGTCCTGGCCCCGCTTTCTCGCGCGGGCGACTACATCGAGCTGCGGGCAGAGATGGACCTCATCGTCGGGCTGACGGCGTGTTCCGCGGAGCAGTCCAACAACGGAACCTTCAAGCCGATCGATTTCGAAATCGGCTGAGCCGCGGCGACGCGCGGGCGCAACGGCAGGTTCCGCAAGCGACTCCTAGGCCGTTCACCTGCTCAGCAGCTTCTCGATGGTGGCGATGTGGTGGTTGAGGTGCATGAGATTGCCGGCCAGCTGCTTCTGGACGTCTGGATCTCTACTTGCCTTGACCAGCCTACGAATGGGTCGATGTATCCTGTCCCATTCCTTGAGAATCTTTTCGAGATCATCGGTCGATTCCGTGCCGACCTGTGCGTAGGCCTTGCCTGTCCTACCCGAGAAGGCGATGCGGCTCCACTCGAAGCCGTCAGGGAGGAACTTGCCGAGGTGGAGCTGCTCCGCGAAGAGAAGATGACGCACGTTTTCGAGGACTGACCAGTTACCGGAAGGTGGCCGTTTGGTAAGCGCGTCCTTACCGCGCGAGCGCTCACCTTTCGAGCGCAGGAGGGCGCGGAGTCGCCGCTTTGCGCGGTCGATCTCAGGGATGAGATTCGCAATGTCTTGTTGGCTCATGAGGGTATCTCACAATTACAGGCGCGACCTTCATGATAGATTACACTCATCCACGGGATTGGAGGAGTCATGAAGTACAACCGACTGGGCCGGACGGGACTGCGCGTCTCCGAGGTCTGCATGGGGACGATGACGTTCGGGGGCGTAACGGACGAGGCGGAAGCGCAGAAGATGGTCGACCGCTGTCTGGATGCGGGCGTGAACTTCTTCGACACGGCGAACGTCTACACGGAGGGCCGCAGCGAGGAGATACTAGGCCGCACGATCGGGGACAGACGCGACACGCTGGTGATCGCGACGAAGGTGTTCAACGCGCAGGGATCCGGCCCGAACGATATGGGGCTCTCGCGCAAGCACATCATGCAGGCGTGCGAAGCGTCGCTACGGCGGCTGGGCACGGACTACATCGACCTGTACCAGGTACACGCGGACGACCACGAGACGCCACTTGAGGAGACGCTGAGAGCGCTCGACCAGCTCGTGCGGGATGGGAAGGTGCGCTACATCGGCGCGTCGAACCACGTCGCCTGGCGGCTGAGCGACGCACTGTGGATATCGGAGACGCGCGGCCTGGCGCGCTACGAGTGCCTGCAGCCGCTCTACAACCTGATCGAACGCGGCGTCGATGCGGAGCTGCTGCCGCTGTGTCGCGACAAGGGCGTCGGCATCATCACCTGGAGCCCGCTCGCGAGTGGCTGGCTGACCGGGAAGTACCGCGGCGAAGTACAGGCGGACGCTCGACTGAACGAATCGGGACGGCCGCCGATGGGCGCGTCGGTCGATCGGGAGCGAGTGATGGACGCGGTGATCAGCGAAGCGGAACGCTTGAACGCGTCCCCGGCGCAGGTCGCGCTCCGATGGGTGATGGACCAGGAAGGCATCACGTCCGCGATCATCGGCGCGCGGAACCTCGAACAACTCAACGACAACCTGGCCGCAACCGAACTGGAGATGGACCAGGAGACCTGGAAGGGGCTCGACCGGGCGTCGCGGCTGCCGCTGACGTATCCTTCGGGGCTGGTGATGATGATGCAGCGACGTCGCGAGGCGCAGCGGGGCTAAGCCCCAGTGGGTTGACGATAACGCTCTGGGCGCCTTTTGTTATGCGCGCGGCGCAGGAGCATCTTGACAGGTGACGTGAAGAGGCGTAGTGTTGTCGCCAACTTAGTATTTTTTCTTAGAAGGGGGTATCTGATGGTGACGGCTTCGAAGACGGGGGGAGGCCACCTACGGCTCGCGATCGCTCTAATGATTGCCGTGGCGGTGGCGCTGGTCGCGGTCGTGGGTTCGCCGGCCGGGCAATCGGAAGCGGGCCCGGGTTCCGGACCGACGGCGAGTGTCTCGCTGGGAGACAGTTTCATCTCAGGAGAGGCGGGCCGCTGGAACGGCAACAGCCTCAACATTCTTGGCACGCGCGATGGCACGGACCGCGCTGCCAGCTGCTTCTTAGTCTTCTGCTCGTATGATGCGACGCGAGTATACGGTTCGTCGTATGCCAACGGTTGCCACCGTTCGGACGTGGCCACCATCAAGAGCGCCGCGATATCCGTGAGCGAGAAAATCAACCTCGCCTGCTCGGGCGCGCGCTCGGTCAATATC
>JBKKBW010000102.1:0-1597 GCA_046713635.1 Dehalococcoidia bacterium | reverse complement strand
CACTGCAGCTCACCACGCGCGAGCGAAGGCTTGATAATGTTCGCCGCGTCTACTGCTCCTTCTGCGGCGCCGGCGCCGACGAGCATATGCATCTCATCTATGAACAGGATGCAGTTCGCCGCGCCCTTCAACTCTTCGATCAACTTCTTTAGGCGCTCCTCAAACTCACCACGATACTTGGTGCCTGCCACGAGGCCACCGATGTCGAGCGTGACCAGGCGTTTGCCCGTCAGTGTCTCCGGCACATCGCCCGCGATGATGCGGTGGGCGAGGCCCTCCGCAACGGCAGTCTTTCCTACGCCCGGCTCGCCGATCAGCACCGGATTGTTCTTTGTCCGGCGCGAAAGAATCTGAATCATGCGTTCGATCTCGCGCTCGCGACCGACGATTGGGTCCAACTTGCCCTGCCGTGCGGCGGCGGTCAGGTCCATGCCGAGCTGATCGACCGTTGGCGTCCGCGTCGAACTGCGCGTGCCGCTGGCGCCGGAGCTCTGGGGCATGCTCTGCGAGAGGATGCGCGTCGTTTCGGCACGCACCCGCTCCAGGTTCACACCTAGACTTTCTAGGACGCTGGCTGCGATGCCTTCGCCCTCGCGGACAAGGCCGAGAAGCAAGTGCTCCGTCCCGATGTAGTGATGGCTTAGCCGGCGCGCCTCATCAACGGCCAGTTCGATGACCTTCTTGGCGCGTGGCGTCAGCCCGATCTCAGCAGGGCTCGTCCGCTCGCCTCGTCCGATGATGAACTCAACGGCGGAGCGCACCTTGCTCAGCTCGACGCCGAGGTTTGCTAGGACTTTCGCGGCAACGCCGTCGCCCTCACGCACCAAGCCGAGGAGCAGGTGTTCTGTGCCGATGTAGTTGTGGTTGAAGCGCTGCGCTTCTTCTTGTGCGAGTGTCAGTACGCGGCGCGCACGTTCAGTGAACTTGTCGAATCTATCAGCCATGTTACCCCTCTTCGTCTCAGCCTAACATACGGCATTTTTCGAAGTCCAGATATAGGGGTTTCTGCGGGGTTGGACTGATTCCGATTCAGCTCCGTGCGAGCCGTCCTCGCGCCGGTCCCGAGCCACCTTAGCTTTGTTTATACGGTCTTTTGTTCCGCGACCGCCTCCTCCAAAGCATCGGCTGCCTGCGTGGCGTGGGCGACGGCAACTGGCTCCTCCGCCGTTGCGGTCTCCGCTTCGCCAGCCGAAGCGTTGAGCTCGCCGCCTTCCGGCTCGGTCTCCGCCTTGAGTCCTGGCGGAGGTGCTGCGTCTTTCGCGGAAGGTTCGGCCTCCTCGCTTTCAGCGACAAGCGCCGCTGTTCCAGCGTCGGCATCTACGGCGCTGGGCGAGCCAAAGGGCTCGTCAGTTTCCGAGGATGATTCCTCAGCCTCAGTCGTGGGTGCTTCTACTTCTGTGTCTTCTGGAGAGTCCTCGACTTCGGCCGCAGGTGCTTCGACGTCAGGCGTACTTGGGGCCTCCGCGAAGTCGCTCAGATCGTCGGGCGGACTTGTAATCTCAGCTACCGGTGTTTCTATCTTCTCGTCTTCGGTATCGGGCGTCTCAGCGTCCACCGTACTTGTGGCCTCCGCGAAATCACTCAGGTCGTCCGGCGG
>JBKKBW010000101.1:0-1632 GCA_046713635.1 Dehalococcoidia bacterium | reverse complement strand
CAGTCGCTGTGCGCTCGGCTGTCTGCTTCGATGTCGTGATCAAGATGGGCGTCGCCAGCTCATCATGCTCGGCCTGCGCAAGCAGGTCGGCGGCGCATAGCCTTGGGTCGGCCGTCTCGTCCGCGATGACGATCGTCTCGCTCGGGCCGTAGAGCGCGTCGATGCCGACGTCGCCGAAGACTTCGCGCTTGGCGAGCGTGACGAAGATGTTGCCCGGTCCGCAGACCTTGTCGATCCGCGGGACACTTTCGGTCCCGTAGGCGAACGCGGCGACGGCTTGCGCACCGCTCATGCGAAAGACGCCGGTCACGCCGGCCAGGTCTGCCGCGACGAGCTTGATCGCGGGCACCTTGCCGTCCTTGCCAGCGGGCGACGCGATGTAAATCTCCTCCACGCCCGCAGCCTTGGCGGGTAGCGTTGTCATCAGCACGGACGATGGATAAACGACCGCGGTGCCGGGCGCGTTGATCCCGACGCGCTGGAGCGGCGCGACGCGCATGCCTATGCCGTCGTTGTTGAAGCTCTGCATCGTGTGCTCGCGCTGCTGCTCGTGATACGAGCGGATGTGGTCCGCCGCGAAACGCAGCGCTCCCACGACCTCTCCATCCACCTGGTTATACGCCGCATCGATCTCCGTCTGGTCGACACGCAGGGTTGTGTACGATGCGCCGTCGAACGCGGCGCAGTAGCGCAGCACAGCGGCATCGCCTTCTGTGCGCACATCCTGCAGAATCTTTCGCACAGCCTGCTCGACCGTGGCGACTTCACCGCCGACGGCCTCGCGCGTAGCGGCCCAGATCGCGTCGGGCACGGTCGTGTCGCTCCACGACTGGCGGCGCAGGAGCGTGCGCCGGCCCTCGTCTGCGCCGATGACGATCTTCACGAGAGGTAGTCCCGGATCGCTTTGCTGGCGCGCTGGCGCGAGCGGTCCTGGAACGCTCCGAGGCGCTCGGGTGTTACCTGGCGGACCGCTTGATCGACCAAGTCCGGGATGTTGTCTAACCAGTGCGCAACGTCGGCTTCTGATTCCACGCCGAACGGCTTGAGGTGACGACTGACGTTAATGCGAAAGCGCTCCCAATCTGGCTGTGTGCAGATCAGATCTGCATTGAGATCGCGCCAGCGTCCCAGCGTCTCGCAGTCAACGAAGCAGTCGATCGCATCGACCGCTGTTGCCATGAGAGACTCGCGAATGTGCATGAGCGCTACTGTGTCCTGTCGAGACGCGCGGTCCAATTCGAACTGTAAGACGCGGTCGAGCAGGCCCGCCAGGAGCTCGCCATTCAGGGGCGAGCGCTCGCCGAAGCATGGCCGGTAGACCTCTTCGATCCAGGCCTCATCCATCTCCAGGTGGGAAATGTAGCCACAAACAAAGGCCGCCGTTTCACCGCTCACGCTACCTGCGGATGCAAGCTCGGGGTGCGCATCGAAGACACGCGCGACGCCGCTCTGCTCCTCGAAGTTGCTGAAGTCAAAGAAGTGCGTCTCCGCCCGGTCCCATTTCGCCATCGCCCTGACGTCAGGCGTCGTCGCGCCCAAGTAGTAGGCGCCGGGGTGCGCTCCAGCCGCGCCGCGCAGCACTCTAGGCGCAAGCTCGCACGCTACAACCATGTGCATTCCCCAGGGAGGCAT
>JBKKBW010000100.1:0-1968 GCA_046713635.1 Dehalococcoidia bacterium | reverse complement strand
CACCGAGCGCATCCCGCGGCGCGACGTGGCCCAGATGGTCGAGCTCGCCGACATGCGCGACGCCCGCATCATCGGCCCGAACTGCCTCGGCCTGATCACACCGGGCAAGTGCAAGATGGGCGGCATCGGTGGCCCGGCGGCCGACACGCGTAAGGCCTACGTGCCGGGCCCCGTCGGTATCATGTCGCGCTCCGGCGGCATGACGACGGAGATCGCAAACGCGCTTACGGCAGCGGGCCTCGGCCAGAGCACCGCGATCAGCATCGGTGGCGACACTATAATAGGAAGCACCTACGCCGAGCTGATGCCGCTCTTCGAAGCAGATCCCGAGACGAAGGCGATCGCCATCTATTCCGAGCCCGGCGGCCCAATGGACGCGCAGCTCGCCGACTGGGTGACAGCGAACAAGTCGCGGCTTCCCATCGTCGCATTCATGGCGGGACGCTTCATCGACAAGATGCCCGGTATGCGCTTCGGCCACGCCGGCACAATCGTCGAGGGACGGATGGACACCACGGCGGAGAAGATCCGCCGCCTGAAGGAAGTCGGCATCGCCGTCGCGGAAACGATCGAGGAGATACCGGATCTCGTGAAGAAGCGGATATCGTAGCTGCGGGAGTCATCCCGCAGGTCGGTTCCCTTCCCTCTAGGGGAGGGCCAGGGAGGGGTAAGAGAAATGAGCAATACAGAAACTGTCCAGCAGATCTACGAAGCCTTCGGTCGTGGCGATGTTCCCGCCATCATCGATAAGCTCGACGACAACGTCGAGTGGGACACAGAGATCGAGACGCCCGGAGTCCCCTGGCTTCAGCCACGCCACGGCGTGAAGGAAGTGCCGCCCTTCTTCGAGTCGCTCGCGCCGTTGAACATCACGCGCTTCGAGCCTCATACCTGGTTCGAGAGCGGCGACAAAGTCTTCGTGCTGATCGCGCTGGAAGGCACGAATGCGAACGGCAAGCCGTTCAGCCTGCCCCTAGAAGGCCATCTGTGGGTCTTCAAGGGCGTTGGTAGTGTGACGAAGTTTCAGCACGTTGCTGACACCGCACAGATGTGGCGTATGGCTAATCAGTGATGCCCATGTTCGTCCACGTCGAGATCGATCAGGCTGCCGCTACTGACAAGGAGCTGACGAAGAAGTTAGCCGAAGTGTGTCCGGTGAACATCTTCGGCGTCGCGGCCGACGGCACATCGGTCATCGTGGAAGAAAACGAGGACGAATGCGTCCTCTGCGACCTATGCGTGCAGGCCGCGCCCGCCGGCCAGGTCCGCGTCATCAAGCTCTACGAGTAGGTTGCTCTCAGGTCGCGTCCTCCCGTTACGTGGCCGCGAACGCGATCCGGCTATTGCGGAGCTTCTCGCCCTCGCGCAGATCCACCGCGATGCCAATGACGCGGTGATGCGCGGGCCGCACATCGCTGCGGAGTATGCGAGTGCCAACGATCTACAGCTCTACGGCTACGAGGTAAGCGGTAGGACTGTCGGCGTCATCGGCATCCAGCCTCAAGACGACAATAGCGCAATCATCCGCGATCTGGCTGTCGCGCGGGATGTCCGTCGCTGTGGCAGCGGTCGCGCGCTGATCGACCACCTGCGTAACGAGCTCGCGCTCGACGCCCTCGAAGGCGACACGCTCCAACCCGCCGTCGACTTCTACCAGCGCTGCGCCTTCGCCGTGTCCGCAGACGACGCGATGCCGAGCGGCGCTACCCGCTACCAATTCGCCTGGCAGCGCCCGCCGGCGTAGTCAACAGCGGTATCCTGTGCGCAGGAGGCCGCTGATGCCAGAAGGTGAGCCAACCCCCGCTGAGGACCTGCGCCGCGAGTACGACACCAACGTGGCGGCCGATGGTGTCGAGCAACCGGGACCATTCACGACCGTATCCGGCCGGCTGATCGAGCGCCTGTACGATGCCACCGATGCGCGCGGGATCGACTACGAGCGCGACATCAACGTGCCCGGTTCGTACC
>JBKKBW010000099.1:0-1241 GCA_046713635.1 Dehalococcoidia bacterium | reverse complement strand
ATGCGTACCTTGCTGAACAGGCCGTCGCGGCGGGCGCGGAGTTCCGAGACGGCCTTGGTGTGCGGGAGATCGATATCGGAGACAATACCGTCGTCGTGCGCGCCAGCGGTGATGCGTATCGAGCGCGAGCTTTCATTGGCGCGGACGGCGCGAATGGCATCGTCGCGAAAGCAGCCGGGCTAGCGCCCACGGGCGAACCCGCAGTCGCGCTGGAGGCGAATGTTCCAGCCTGCGGCGACCTTGCCGAACGCTGGAACGACGCCATCGCCATCGATCTTGGCGGGACGCCGGGTGGCTACGCCTGGCTCTTCCCGAAAGGCGACCACCTGAACATTGGTGTCGGCGGCTCGCTCTGGATCGGCCCGACGCTGCGCCATAGGCTCTCGGCGCTTTGCCTATTTCTGGACCTGGACGAATCGAAGCTATTCGGTCTGAGCGGCTACCATCTGCCGCAGCGCGCGCGTGGCGCACCGATCGTACGCGGGCCCGTGCTGCTGGTCGGCGACGCCGCGGGCTTCGTTGACCCGCTCTCAGGCGAAGGCATCCACGGCGCGTTCTGGAGCGGCCGGCTCGCCGCAGAGTCGATCTCCAACTATCTGTCGGGCGAGGCACGGCATCTGGAGAGTTACGAGCGCGCAGTCCGAGAGCAGATCGAGCCGGAGCTGGCGATGTCGGTCAAGCTACAGGCGGTCTTCCAGCGCTTTCCCCGGCCTTGCATCATGCTCATGCGCCGGAGCGACCGCTTTTGGGGCGCGATCTGCGGCTTCGTGCGAGGTACCAGCGACTACTCGACGTTCCGCCGCCGCCTCGGCCCGATCGCCTGGGCGATCGACGCCACACCGGCGATCAGCCGCCCGAAACGCTCCGCTACCTAGCCACCCGCCGGCGGCCGTACAGCGCACCGCTCAGCGTCACGAACGCCGTGCCCGCGAACGCGCTGAGCCACCACACAGCGAACGCGTCGTTGCCGCTGCTCGCTGGCTTGTCAAGCGCTATGCCGCCGACGGGTGGGGGAGCGGGGGTCAACGTCGGCGTCACGGTTGCCGATGATGTCGCCGTTGGAGTTGCCGTTTGGCATGGACAATGACATGGTGTGAACGTTTGTGTAGGAAACTTGGTGTCTCCGTCTCCACCTGTCAACACGAAGGGACCGCCGCTACTAACCGACCCGAAACACGCGACATCTCCGGAGACCGTGTGGCCATTGTCCGAGACGAATCCGGCTAGTTGGCAGCGCGTAG
>JBKKBW010000098.1:0-3164 GCA_046713635.1 Dehalococcoidia bacterium | reverse complement strand
GCGGCGATCGTAAAGAAACGCAGCGCGCCTGTGAAGGCCGTGCTCCTCGATCAGGGCGCGATCGCAGGCATCGGCAACCTGTATGCGGACGAGGCGCTGCACTACGCGAAGGTCCATCCGCTGCGCGTCGCAAAATCGCTCAAGCCGGACGAAGTTTCTCGGCTGCGCGATGGCATTGTACAGGCGCTCGAGCAGGGGCTGCGGAATCTTGGCAGCAGCGTCGGCCACGTTGTAGATGGCGAAGAGGTCAGCCTGCGTGACCACGTCAACCTGAACGGGCAGTCCGGCAAGAACCAGGAGTTCCTAGTCGCGTACGGCCGCGAGGGCCGTCCCTGCCACGAGTGCGGCGCGGCCATCGAGCGGCTTAAGATCGGCAATCGCAGCGCGCACTACTGTCCGGTCTGTCAGCCAAAGCCGCGGAAGGCGAGCGCGAAGGCTGTGCGGAAGGCGCAGGCAGTTCCGAGGAGCAACAAGCGTCCGGTCAAGCGTGAAGAGACGCGCGGCGCTTCGACAGGCTCAGCGCCAGGCTAGAGGTCGCTTCGGCGAAGAAGCGCGGCGGGAGGCCTGAAGACCTCCCCTACGTTCCCTCAGCGAGCGCGAGGCGGGGGGTCGTATACTGGAGGCGCCGGGAGGGGCCGATGTCCGACGGCGCTCTGGAAACAACCACCTGCGACGAGTGCGGCAGCGCGCTCGTGGTGCGCGACGGCGAGCAGGCCGTTCGCTGCGCCTCGTGCTTCGATGGCTATCTGCGCGAAATCGATCTAGAGTTCCTGCAATCCTACGCGACGCTCGGCGTGACGGCGCGCCGGACAGTGGCCGAGACGTGCCTGCGCGGCCTGGTGCTGGAGAACGCGCCCTCGCGTAAGATTCTGGCGATGGCCATCTGGGAGCAGTTCTTTCTCTCCAGCGCTGACTTGATCGGCCTGACGAAGTCGCTGCGCGAACGCAATGAGACGCCTATCGTGCAGTCGTTCCTGTCGTTCAAACTCGACCGCGAGTCCGCGTACGAGTTCTTCGAGCAGCTCAACGACCGCGACGACATCGAGCTGCTCGACGCGCTCGGACTGCCATCGCCAGAAGCGGTCGCGACGCGCTGTCCGACGCTCGGAACACAAGACGCGCGAACGCTGAGCATCGCGATCGATGGGCTGCTGCGCGACCTGCGCACGACGGCTGAACGCAGTAGCTCGGCTCTACTGCTGAGCGACCTGTCCGGCCAGCAACTCGGCGGCCCGGCACTGACCGACCGCCCGTCGTGGCTGGCAGAAGGCGCAATGCGTCCCGACCAGGTCGTGACGCTGGTGCTCGACGAACGACGGCCGCAGCTCGTGTTGCGGGCCGTGCCCGTCGATGAGCATCAGCTCGGCGAAGTCGTCGACGCGATCGATTGCATGACACGCGCGTCGTCGAACATGATCTACGCCTACCTGACCGTCTGCGATGAAGATGCGCCGACAACGGCAGTCGAACGGTAGTGGAACCCCTCGCCTACGTCATTATCGTTGGTGGAAGTACAGCCGCCGTGGTGGGTTTCCTGGTGGGCCTGTCTACCGTTAAGTTCCGTCTTGCGCCTACCTTATACTCATGGCTAATGGTGGTCCTTTGGATTCTACTTGTGGCAGCAGCGATGGCTTGGACCGTCAACTGCCGCAGTTGCGAATCCTTGTGGAGCTATGACTCAACGCGCGTGATTGACATCTATATGGCCATCTTCTGGGGACTTCTAGTCGCCGCCCCAGTGATCGCCATTACGTGGCTAGGGGCGCTAGTCTCACTGATTATCCTCCGCCGACGACCGGAGCGAGCATGAACCCGGCGTTCATCCTCCTCTGGCTGCCGGTGATCGGTGTGACGATCGGGCTGGCGCGCGCGCGCTTCCCTCGTTTGCCGTGGATCGCGGCGAGCGTCCTCATCGGCCTCTACGTTGCGTACGTCGCATCGACCGGCGTGTACGCGGCGACGTGCTGGGACTGCTCGGGCTTCAACGGAACGCGCGGCGAGTCGTTTCAGGTGGCAGCGTTCTTCTTCGGCATCATGCTCACGATCACGCTGGCCGGCGTTTGGCTTGGCGCGCGACTGACCGTCGTGCTGGGACGGCTTCTCGCCGCCGCGCGCGACCTGCGCGACGCGACGCGCTCGGATGGAACGCACGCAGATGTCTAGCAACGGCCGCTTCGATCTGCGAGAAGGATTAGCCTGCCATGCAGTGGCCCTGGATCATCATCATTCTCCTGCTGCTTACTCCGCCGCTGAGTCTCTTAGCCGGGGTCGTGAGGGCCCGTTACGGGTGGGCGCCGCTGGCCGCTAGCGCGCTTGTGATCGCGGCCTACGGGGCTCTGCTGCTCCTGATTCTCTTCGACATCGGGCTGAAAGAGTATGCCGGCGGCGGCATACGTCAACTAGAAGGCGTTTGGTTCTGGTTCCTCGCCGCCTTCGGTGGTTTCTTAGTTGCCATACACGCCATTATGCTCATTGTCGGTATGGCCGCAGGGCACTCGCACGACGCGGCGAAGAAAGTATCGCATGCGTGACCAGATCGACGCGATCACCTACATTCCCGGCATCCGCGTCGGGCACTGGACGAACAAGCGCGCCGCGACCGGCTGCACTGTCGTGCTCGCGCCGTTTCCGTTCGGCGCGGTCGGCGGCGTCGACGTGCGCGGCGGCGCTCCCGGCACACGCGAGACGGAGCTAATGCGGCCAGGCACTGTCGCAGAGCGCGCTAACGCGGTGTTACTCACGGGAGGCTCGGCGTTCGGATTGGACGCCGCGGGGGGCGTGATGCGCTATCTGGAAGAGCAGGGCGCCGGGTTCAAGTTCGGCGAGAGCTATATCCCGCTCGTCGCGGGCGCCGTCGTCTTCGACCTTGGCATCGGCAGCAGCAAAGTGCGTCCAGACGCGGAAGCCGGCTATCGAGCGGCCGCCAGCGCGAAAGGTGGCTCAGCCGCACAAGGCTCCGTCGGTGTAGGCACCGGCTGCACAGTGGCGAAGGCGGGCGGCATCGAACGCGCGCTCAAGGGAGGTGTCGGCACCGCGTGCGAACACGGGCCGGGTGGCCTTCTCGTCGGCGCGATCGTCGCGGTCAACTGCGGCGGCGAAGTGATCGATACCGAGCGCGGACGCGTGATCGCGGGCCCGCGCTCGGACAAGTCCGGCAAGTTCCT
>JBKKBW010000097.1:0-2548 GCA_046713635.1 Dehalococcoidia bacterium | reverse complement strand
CCTTCACGCTGGAAGCAATGGCCGCCGTCCTTTCGCAGCGCGGCCTCGATGCGGAGTACGCCCGCGCCGTCGCTTCGAAGGTCGATGACACGATGAAGGACTGCATCCTGACGCTCTACCGCTCAGCAGTGAACAGATCGAAGGACTGGACGCAGCTCGCGGCGCCGGTACCACCGGGCCTCGTGATCTGCGGCGCCGACGATCAGAACGTCCCTCCAGTGTTCGGGCAGCGCCTCGCGGACAGGACGGGCGCGAAGTTCGTGTCCTTCGAAGATTGTTCGCACTGGTGGCCGCACCAGCGCGCCGCGGACGCGGCAGCGCTCCTCAACGAACACTGGGCGGCGTAACGGAATGACCACACAGTTCGCGGCGCTTCCCCTTCCCTTCAGGGAAGGGGGCAAGGGGGTTAGGTAGGCAGGGGAAGGGTTCTCTACTTCGGCGGCTGCTGCAGCTCTTTCACGTAGAACGTCATGCTCTGGAGCGCGATCACCTTGCGTCATTCTGAGCGAAGCGAAGAATCTCGCCTCTCGCGGAGACCTTCGTCGCCACCCCTCTACCTCATCGAGGGAGAGGGGCTGGAGGTGAGGGGGAAGGATGAGCAGCGCTAACCTACTTCGCCGGCTCCTGCAGCTCTTTCACGTAGAACGTCATGCTCTGGAGCGCGAGCACCGGATCGATCTCCTTGATCCGCACATGCGAGGGCGCGTGGACGGCGACGGGCGCGTAGTTCAGGATCGCTTTCACGCCATTCGCGACGAGGATGTCGATGACGCTTTGCGCATTCGCGGCCGGTACGGCAACGATCGCGATCTCTACCTTCGAACCGTGAAGGGCTTGCGGTAGCTGCTCGACCGACTTTACGTCTAGGCCGCCGACCTTCGTTCCGACGATGCTCGGATCGGAATCGAAGGCATCAATGATGCGAAAGCCCTGTGGGCCGAAGCCGCCGTAGCCGAGCACGGCGCGCCCCAGGCGGCCGATACCGACGAGGACCATGGGCCACTCGCGTGTGAGGCCAAGGATCTGACGCAGCTCCTGAAGTAGCTTTTCCACTCTGTAGCCGCGGCCCTGCTTGCCGAAACGGCCGAAGTAGCTCAGGTCTTTGCGAATCTGCGCGGGCGTGACGCCCAGCCGTTCGCCTAGCTCCTGGGAGTTGACGACTTCCCTCCCCTCATCCAGAAGGGTTTCCAAGGCGCGCGCGTACACCGGAAGCCGGTCGATGACGACATCTGGGATTTCCAATGTCACCCTGTACTCCTCGGTCAACCGATCTCGGCCCAGGCGGATTGCGCTTCCAGTCACAATAGCATCGAGTCTGGAGAGGGTCAACGCGTTTCGCGCAGCAAAAGGCCCCCGCTTTCGCGGAGGCCTTCACCGTTATCGAGGGCCTGGGTTAGTCCGCTGGGTCCAGAGAGACGTTCGCTTGGCTGCCATAGGCCAAGCCAGGTTTCATTTGCGGTGCCGGGCCGTCTGGCTCAGCGGCCTTGGGCTCTTCGTCAGCCTTCGGCGCTTCCGGAGCGGGCGGCTCCTTTGACGGTGGCGGCTGCCCGGGAGGCGCTTCCAGCAGGGCTGTAAGGTCGTCGCCCTCGATCGTCTCATCCTCCAGAATGCGATTCACGACGTCCTCAAGCTTATCGCGGTGGTCAATGAGGACTTGTTTCGCTGTGTGGTATGCCTTGTCAATGATGCGGCGCACTTCGTCGTCGATCTCTTCAGCGACCTTTTCGCTGTAGTCACGCTGCTCGGAGATCTCGCGGCCGAGGAAGATCATCTCCTCCTTGCGGCCGAACGTTCGCGGGCCAAGCTTCTCGCTCATACCCCACTGGGTGACCATACGCCGGGCAATGTTGGTTGCCTTACCAATGTCGCTTTCGGGACCGGTCGTCATCTCGCCCAGCAAGAGCTCCTCGGCAACGTGGCCGCCGAGCGCCGCTGCGAGCATGTCTTGGTACTGCGAGCGCGACATCAGGTGGCGGTCTTCGTCCGGCAGGTAGCGCGTGAAGCCGCCTGCCATGCCCCGTGCTACGATGCTGATCTTGTACGGGTTGTCCGCGTTCGGTAGGTAGTAGCCAACCAGCGCGTGACCCGCCTCGTGGTACGCGATAATCTTCTTCTCTTTCGCGCTGATCACGCGGCTCTTGCGTTCCGGGCCTGCGATGACGCGATCGATTGCCTCGTTGAACTCATCCATCGTGATCTTCTTCTTCGTGCGACGCGCTGCCAGGATCGCCGCTTCGTTGACCAGGTTCGCGAGGTCTGCGCCGGAAAAGCCGGGTGTCTGCTTCGCGAGCACCATTAGATCGGCGTCCTCGGCAAGAGGCTTGCCCTTCGCATGGACTTCCAGAATCGCCTGGCGGCCGCGGATGTCGGGCCGGTCCAGGATGACCTGCCGGTCGAAGCGGCCAGGGCGCAGGAGCGCTGGGTCCAGAATGTCGGGCCGGTTGGTGGCGGCCAGCACGATGACGTTTGTGTTGGTGTCGAAGCCGTCCATCTCCACGAGGATCTGGTTCAGCGTCTGCTCCCGCTCATCGTGCGATCCGCCCAGGCC
>JBKKBW010000096.1:0-1670 GCA_046713635.1 Dehalococcoidia bacterium | reverse complement strand
GATTGTCTTCCGTCCAGAGCGCGCGAATGAGCTGGATATAGTCGTCCAGTCGCGGCCCGCGGTGCTCGAACGGCACTTCCAGCATTTCGAACTCCTCGGCCATCCAGCCGGCGCCGGCGCCGAGGATCAGCCGCCCGTTAGAGAGCACGTCCAGCGACGAAAGCTGCTTCGCGGTGATTACCGGGTTGCGCATAGGCACCACCAGAATCGTCGTGCCCAGCCTCGCCTTCGTCGTAACCCCGGCCACGAAGAGGAGGGCCGCAAGCGGCTCCAGGAAAGGAATGTCAGGCGGTACCGGAAAGCTTCCGTCTGGACTGTACGGGTACCTGGACGTCAGCTTGCGCGGGATGATCACGTGATCGCTCACCCAGAGCGAGTCGAAATCGCGCTCTTCCGCTAGCTGAGCAATCGTAGTCAGCCCTTCGCGCGTCGCCAGCGGGCCGACTTGTGGCAGATGCAGTCCTACTTCCATGGTGTGCTCCTCCATGCCGTAGCGAACGGCGCGGCCATGATACACCGGATTGCCCGTGATCGACACGACCGTAGGCCCTATCATGAAGCATGAAGACGCGCATGGAAATCTCTGCCGGCGGCGTCATGTTTCGCCGCCAGGGGACCGAGATCGAGGTCTGCCTCATCTCAACACAAAACCGGACGGCCTGGCAGCTTCCTAAGGGCATCATCGAAAAAGGCGAGGCGCCGGAAGACGCCGCCGCCCGTGAGGTTGCCGAAGAGACCGGCCTGCGGGGTGAACTCGTCTCGGCGCTGGAGCGCATCGAGTACTGGTATGTTTGGACCCACGGCGGCGATCGTGACCGCATACACAAGCTGGTCTATTTCTTTCTCTTTCGCTACACGAGTGGCTCGACCGACGACCATGACCATGAGGTAGACGAAGCCCGCTGGCTACCCCTCGAAGACGCGCGCAAGATGCTCTCCTTCGAAAACGAGCGGCGCGTTCTCGACCAGGCCGCGAAGGCGATCGAAGAGGAGCCTGCGCGCGCCTAGAGGTTCCGAATGCGCTTCGAGCCAAGGCCAAGGTAGCCTGCCAGCACGAAACCCGTCATCGCAAACGCCGCCACGGCGTTCTGCACCCCGGTCGCGTCGGCGCTTGCGCCTAGCGCGAGGTTGCCGAATGGCGTAAGGCCGTTCGACATGGTGTAGAACGCCAATACCCGTCCGCGCACGGCATCGTCTGCGATCTGAAGCTGCAGCAGGATCTGATTCAAGATCGCCATCATCGACCAGCCGACCCCGGCGAAGACCAGGATCACAAACGACAAGAGAAACAGCTCTGAGTACGCGAAGCAGGCCACCAACGCCATGTATGCCATCGCCGCGATCGCCATGAAGCGGCCCTTGTTGCGCGACATGTTGGCGATCAGCAGCCCGCCTGGTATCGACCCGAAGCCGACGGCGCTCAGCAAGACGCCGTACCCGGTGGAGCCAGCCCCGAGCACGTCGTCCGCGAAGATCGGCATGAGGGAGACGTATGGATAGATGAGGACGCTCGGGATCATGTTTAGCAGCACGAGCCGCGCCAGAACTGGCTCCCGCCGGACGTAGTCGAAGCCGTCGCGTAGTCCCTGCCACATCGGAATGTGCGCGCGGTCCACGGCGTTCGTGATGCGTAGCGAGAGCGTCGCGATCGTCGCGATCAAAAGAAACGC
>JBKKBW010000095.1:0-2086 GCA_046713635.1 Dehalococcoidia bacterium | reverse complement strand
CTGTTTGAGCTAATCGACGCAGATGACACGAAGGAAACCTTTGGGAAATTGCGCCGTTGCCTCCCCATTGTAGCTGGGCTCTCGGCGCTCATCTTAGTAATCCAGACCGGCATCATCGTCACGCTGGACAAGGCGCTCGGCCTGTCCGTTCCACTGCCATTCCTGATCATGGCCTGGAGCCTAGTAACACTAGCCGTGACCTTGCCCATCTCAATTGGTGGCCTTGGCCTACGGGAGGGCGTTCTTGTCGCAATGTTCGTCGCTGTCGGGGAACCCAAAGAAGATGCGTTGGCTCTCGGACTCCTGTTCTTCGTGGTCGTCATGATCACCAGGCTCCCCGGCGCAATCCCCTGGTTCCGCAGTACCGCCGCCAGCAGTGCTCGTAAGGCGAGTACGGCTTTGGCCAGCGATCAGGCTGTCCCGGCCGACGCAAAAGCAGCTCACTAGGTCCTGACCTAAAGCGCAGGCGTGCCAATACTGGCGCGCCTGCAGCCATCGCATCATCGCGCCGATGTGTGGCCGGGATTCTGCTCTCTCAAGCCATCGCCTTCGCCAACGTTTCCAGGCATGCCTGAACCAGGCGTAGCATTTCTGTGTTGATGCAGGGACCGACCGCGCGCCGCAGGGCGCGGTGTGCGCCGCAGCGTTCTAAGTGACAGGCGGGCAGTCGTTGAAGTAGTTGTGCACGGCGTTCAGAATGTCATCGACACGCTGGTTGCCATTTGGTGCGCCGGTGCGCCATGCAGTAGAGCCCGTTGTGCGGTCCGTCGCTTGCGTGTAGCCCGGATTCGGACTATCGACGAAATACTGCTCCACGACAAGCAGCACGTCGTCTATTCGATTCTGGCCATCGCCAGTTGGGTTGAAGTAGTCCCAGGGATCCAGCGGTTCGCGCTCGCCGCCCGCCAGATGATTGCTTCCCAACTCCGTGCCGTCACCACACTGGTCGCCGTCTGTATCAGGATCGACGGGGTCCGTGCCCTCCTGGTCTTCCTCGCATATCAATAGTCCGTCATCGTCGCGATCTGAGTCGAGATCCGCCTCCGTCAAGGCAAGCGTGTACTGCACGACATCGTTCTCGTTAATGAGTTGCAGGTTGAGGGTCGCAGGACACGCCGACGTGTCCGCCGTCAGGAGGCTGAACAGCCGCACGAAATTCGACTGGAATTTGATTTGCGGATCCGGAGGGATAGACGCTCCTACCTTCCAACCAAGCGGCGCGGGCGCCACCTCGTAGATGTCCCACGGCTCCATTTGGAAGACACGGCCGATGTGCTCATCACCAGAAAACAGCATTACACCTGAAACTCGATTGTCCTTGATGAAGTCCATGATTTCATCCCGCTCCGTCGCGAACGCCGGCCATGACTCGCCGTAGACCGTGTGGCTTGAGAAGTCGCTAAACATCACTGACGAGACAATCATCTTGAACGTAGCGTCAGAAGTGAGCAGCCAGTCCTTCAAGGCCTGCTTCTGATTCGCTCCGAGCATAGTCTTGGCCGGGCCGTCCGGGTCGAAGTTCCCGCTCCGAAACGTGCGCGTGTCAAGGACAAAGAACTCGATACTACCCGCGTCATAGATGTACTGGACGCCGTCTGGCACAAGTGGATCAGGATTCAGGGAACCAAAGTACGCGTCGAATGCGTTCCTCGCCCATGGATAGACATACTGATACGACGTCGACGCGCTCCAGTCGTTTAGGAGCTCGTGATCGTCCCACGTCGCCATGAGAGGAGTGTTGGCTGCAAAGGTACGGAACTGCGCATACGCTGACATATCGCGGTAGGCCTGCTCGTAGTCGGCTTGCGACTGCGGAACGCAGCAACGGGACGGCACAAGGTTGTTCAGAAAAATCTCTATGACGATTTGGTCGCCCAGCATGAACGAGAAGTCGACGTTTTTGGACGTCATCAAGTCGAGGATCGTGTCCGTGCCGTTGGGCGGATTGAAGTATGGATGGTGCATATCAGAAGACATGATGAACGTGGTCTGCCCGGTGGCAGAAAGCGTATGGAACGTCCCGCCGAACGCCTTCGTCGGGAGCTGGCCGTCGACACGAAGCCGGTAGTCGTAGGCTGTTCCAGAC
>JBKKBW010000094.1:0-2385 GCA_046713635.1 Dehalococcoidia bacterium | reverse complement strand
GGCGTGTTGGAACATGTTGGCCAGCGGGGTGTCCTTCGAGTAGCCGAGCGCGCCGTGCACCTGGATGGCGCGGTCGACGATGCGCCAGAGGGTGTTCGCGACGTGGTGCTTGGCGACGAAACTTCCTGCTTGAAGGGCAGCTTATTTTCGATCTTGTACGCGGCGTGCAGCACCATCAGCTTGCCCGTGTAGAGCTCCATCGCTGAGTCCGCGATCATCCACTGGATCGCTTGCTTATCGGCCAGGAGCGAGCCGTGCGTGAAACGCTTCAACGCGCGGTCGACAAGCAGTTCCAGCGCGACTTCGGCCTGCCCGATCCAGCGCATGCAATGCGCCAGCCTCGCCGGGCCGAGCCGGTACTGGCCTAGCTTGTGGCCCTCACCCTGGCCGCCCAGCATGTTGCCGGCAGGCACGCGCAGGTTCGTGATGCGGATCTCGCAGTGGTTGCCCTGGCCAGCCATCGTGTGGACGTCGCGGACGACCTCCCAGCCCTCGGCCGGCAGATCGACGAGGAACGCTGAGTTACGCGCCTGGGGCGGGTCGGCGTCCGGGTCCGTGCGCGCGATCAATATTGCGAACTGCGCTCCGCGCGCACCGGAGATGAACCACTTGTGCCCGTTCACCACCCAGTCATCGCCGTCCTTCACCGCGGTCGTCTGGATCAGCGTCGGATCAGAGCCGGATACTTCGGGCTCGGTCATCGCGAAGCAAGAACGAGCCTTACCGTCGGCCAGCGGCCGCAGGTACTTCTCCGCCTGGTCCGGCGTTGCCCAGTGAAAGAGCGTGTGCATGTTGCCTTCGTCCGGCGCCTGCGCGTTCAGGATGTACGGCCCTATGCCGCCTACCCGTGCCGCCTCTGCCGAGACGAACGCCATCGCAGTCGCGCCTAGGCCCATGCCGTCCCACTCCTTCGGCAAGTGCGGGTTCCACAGCCCTTGCTCCTTCGCGCGATGGCGCAGCTTGAATATCTCCTCGCCGTAGCGACGCCGGTCCGCGCCTTCCTGCTCCAGCGACTGAGCGACGGGGCGCACTTCCGCTTCCATGAACGTCCGGACTTTGCCGCGCACCTCTTCTACTTCTGGTGGGAGTGTAAAATCGATAGGCATGAGCATCCTCCTCTGTTGCGGTGCGATCCCCCCAGCCTGAAGGCTGGCAAAAAGGCTGGGGCCTCACCGCCGCCTCGCGTTGAGTGCGCCCCATTGTAGTGGGCGTGCTATATAATGTCACGCTGGTCTGGCTGGATGGCCCGATAGGCCTGTTTCAACAAGGAGGTTCTCATGGCGCACTATTTGCTACAGCTCTCATACACGTCGGAGGCATGGGCGGGCCTGGCTGCGAGCCCGCGAAACCGGATTAAAGATGTCGAGCCCATCATCAAGAAGGCCGGGATGAAGCTTATCTACTCATCCCTGTCCTTCGGCGAGTACGACATCATCGCCATCGTCGATGCGCGGGACAACGTCTCGGTCGCCGGACTCGCAATCGACTTCGCGGCCGGCGGTTCGATCAAAGACGTCAAGACAACGCCCCTCATCTCCTGGGAAGACGGCGTTAAGGCGATGCGCACCGCCGGGAAGATCACCTACACGCCCTACAAGCCCGCGGCCAAGAAGGCGGCGCGTAAGACCGCACGCAAGTCCGCGTCCCGCAAGAAGCGCTAGCGTTCAACAAATCGCCGTGACCGACGCACCTCCTGGCATCGATCTCGAGAAGCTGGCGCCGTGGTTTAGCGACCACGTCGCCCAAGTCGATTCGCTGTCCGCGAAGGTCGTCGGTCACGGCCGCTCGAATCTCACCTATCGCGTCGAGTCCCCGGACGGGCGCGCCTGGGTAGTGCGTCGCCCGCCGCTCTCGCACGTCCAGCCAACGGCGCACGACATGTCACGCGAGTTCCGAGTGATCTCCGCGCTCGCGCCAACGAAGGTGCCCGTCCCGGAGACCTACGCCCTCTGCGACGACACGTCCGTCATCGGCGCGCCGTTCTACGTCATGGAGTTCGTCGATGGCATCGTCCCCGTCGATCCGAACGCGGTCAGCCAGAAGTTCGACGAGACGCAACGGCGTGGCCTGGGCGAGGGGTTGATCGATACGCTCGCCGAGCTGCACCTGGTCGATCCTGCGTCCGTTGGCCTCGGCGATTTCGGCAAGCCGACCGGCTACATCGAACGCCAGGTCCGCCGCTTCAGCGAGCAGTTCGAGAAGGTGAAGACGCGCGATCTCCCTGAGCTGGACGAACTCAAGCTCCGTCTCAACGCCAGCATCCCGAAGGAGCGCGCCGCTGCCATCGTCCACGGCGACTACCGCCTCGATAACAGCGTCGTCTCGAACGGCGGACTTCTCGCTGCCGTGCTCGACTGGGAGATGTCGACGCTCGGCGATCCGCTC
>JBKKBW010000093.1:0-3315 GCA_046713635.1 Dehalococcoidia bacterium | reverse complement strand
CGGCGGGCCGGTACAGCTCTCGCACGCCGATGCGACGCGCTACTTTATGTCTCCGCCGGAATCGATCCGTCTGCTCATTCAAGCTGCCGCGCTCTCGCAGGAGGGACAGGTGCTGGTGCTCGACTTGGGTGAGGAGGTTAAGATCGCAGACCTGGCCGAGAAGCTGATCCGGTTGCGTGGCTACCAGCCGGGCAAGGACATCCAGATCGTCTACAGCGGACTGCGCCCCGGTGAGCAGGTCCGCGAAGACCCACTTGAGCGACGTGGCCACTTTAGCCAGACCCGGCACCCGCAGGTGTTCCAGGCCGAGCAAAACGTACCTGTCGCGTCAGATGAGATCGTTGAACGCATCGAATCGTTGCGGCGTGACCCACCAGACGGCCGCGACGAACTGATCGCCCACCTCCACGCCCTCGCCCGTATCGATCTTCGTGACGTCAATCCGGCATCGATTGTTGCGGATAGCTAGGCGAGCCATAGCCAGCCGATGAAGGTCGTTACCATCGTCGGCGCCCGGCCGCAGTTTGTGAAGGCCGCGGCGTTCGGCCGTGTGCTACGCCAAGAGCACACCGAAGTTCTCGTGCACACCGGGCAGCACTACGATCCCGCGCTCTCCGACGTCTTCTTCCAAGAGCTCGACCTTCCTAAGCCAAGACATCATCTGGGCGTCGGCTCCGGATCACACGGTCGTCAAATGGGCCAGATGCTCGAACGGCTTGAGCCAGTGCTCGAGAAGGAAGCGCCAGACTGGGTGGTCATCTTTGGCGACACGAACTCGGCGCTCGCCGGCGCAATCGCCACCTCAAAGCTGCACATGCCGCTCGCACACGTCGAGGCCGGCCTGCGAAGCTTCGATCGATCGATGCCGGAAGAGATCAACCGGATCGTCGCGGACCACACGTCCGACATCCTGTTCGCGCCAACACAGACGGCAATGGACATTCTCGACACTGAAGGACTGGCTACCCGAGCGCACCTCACGGGCGACATCATGTACGACTCGCTCCTCCATCAACTGCCGCTTGCCGAAGAGACGGACATCATCGAACGGCTGGCACTCCTTCCGGGTGGTTATGCGCTTGCGACGGTACATCGGGCGGCGAATACTGACAATCTCGACGCGCTCGGCCGCATCCTCGACGCTTTGGCGCTGCTTGATGAACCGGTCGTGTTTCCGATGCACCCGCGCACCCGCCTCGCAATCGCTTCGTCCGACCTCGAAACGTCGAGCAATGTGCGCGTGATCGACCCGGTCGGCTACCTAGAGATGCTCGCTCTTCAGCGCAATGCACGACTCGTCCTGACCGATTCCGGCGGCGTCCAGAAGGAAGCCTATCTACTCGGCGTACCTTGCGTAACGTTGCGCGAGGAGACCGAATGGCCAGAGACACTCGCCGAAGGCTGGAACGTGCTCGCCGGAAGCGATCCGTCACTCATCGTGGCAGCCGCGCTGCGTTCTAAGCCCACGGGGACACCGCCGCTCGTATTCGGAGACGGACACTCAGCCGAGCGAATGGTACGATTGCTAGGCGATGATCCATCCCAGCGCGGATGTCTCCCCTAACGCCCAGATAGGCGCCGGCACTCGCATCTGGAACGAAGCGCAGGTACGCGAGGGCGCACGACTGGGTAGCGACTGCAGCATCGGCAAGGGGAGCTACATAGACCACGACGTTTCCATCGGAAACCGAGTCAAGATCCAGAACAATGTCTCCATATTCCACGGCGTGACGGTTGAGGATGGCGTCTTCGTCGGGCCGCACGCGACGTTCACGAACGACCGCTATCCCCGCGCCATCCGGCCGGACGCTAGTGTGCGCAGCAGAGACGACTGGACCGTGGTTTCGACACGCGTCCTGGAGGGGGCATCGATTGGCGCTGGAGCCGTGATCATCTGTGGCATAACGATTGGCCGCTGGGCAATGGTCGGAGCAGGCGCGGTCGTCACACGCGACGTGCCCGAGCAGGGGCTCGTCATCGGCAATCCAGCCGAGCTGATGGGCTGGGTTTGCACCTGCGGCCAGCGTCTCCGGCGCGAGGACGAAACATGGAGCTGTCCGGCGTGCTTACTCATGTTCGAGTTTGAGACGGAGCTAATCGCGCCGTGATCCGCATCGCTCAGCCGATCATCGGACCGGAAGAAGAGTCGGCGGTCCTGCGCGCGCTTCGTTCGGGGCAGCTCGCCCAGGGCAAGCTCGTCGAAGATTTCGAGATGGCGGTCGCGAACTACCTTGGCGCGCAGCATGCCGTGGCTGTGTCCTCCGGGACCGCCGCTCTCGTCGTCGCACTGCAAGCCCACGGCATAGGCACTGGCGATGAAGTGATCGTGCCCGTCTTCACCTTCGCCGCCACGGCGAACGCCGTGCTGCTCGTTGGCGCAACGCCTGTCTTCGTCGATATCGACCCTGCGGACTTCAACATCAACGTCGCGCAGCTCGAGCGAACGCGCACGCCTCGCACGAAAGCGGTCATCCCGGTGCACCTCTACGGCCAGCCCTGCGACATGACGAGCATCGGAGCCTTCGCCCGACAGCAGGGCCTCGTAGTGATCGAAGACGCGTGTCAGGCGCTCGGCGCGCGCTGGCAGACGCGGAAGGTGGGCACGTTCGGCACAGGCTGTTTCTCGTTCTATGCTACGAAGGGCATCACCACCGGCGAAGGTGGCATGATCGTCACGGACGACGGCGGTGTCGCGACGCAAGCGCGGCTATTGCGCAATCAGGGCGAAGCGGTCCGCTATCGCACCGATACTCTCGGCTACAACTTCCGCGCGACCGAGCTTGCGGGAGCGCTTGGGCTGGCCCAGCTTCCTAGGGCCGATGAATGGATCGAGCGACGGCGGGCGAATGCGGCATGGGTCACACAGCATCTAGAAGGCGTCCTAACGCCGGTCGAGCGGCCGGACGCGTTCCACATCTATCAGCAGTACACAGTCCGCGTTCCGAACGGCCAGCGCGATTCAGTTCAGGCAGCGTTGCGCGCTCAGGAGATCGAATCGGCAGTCTATTATCCACTCTGCCTGCACCAGCAGCCCCTCTACCAGCAGCGTGGCTATGGAGGCAGCTTCCCGGTCGCGGAGGCGGCCGCCCAAGAAGTGCTATCGCTGCCCGTGCACGCGGCGCTCTCGCAAGGCGATCTCGAACGCATCGCCTCAGCTGTGAACAGCGCGCTGGCTGGCGTAGGAGCCAGCCATGGCTGAGCGGTTGCGTGTCGCGGTCATCGGCGCAGGTGCCATGGGAGGCAACCACGTCCGCGTCTACAAAGAGCTGCCCGGTGCTGAACTCGTGGCGATCGCCGACACGAACGAGCAGGTAC
>JBKKBW010000092.1:0-3089 GCA_046713635.1 Dehalococcoidia bacterium | reverse complement strand
GTCCTCGTCATCGACCAGATCACCAAGACCATCGTCCGTAATTCGCTGAGCTACGGCGAGGCGTGGCCGAACGAGGACTGGCTGGTAAAAATCGTCCACGTCAGCAATAGCGGCGCCGCCTTCGGCATCCTGCAGGGCCAAACATTTTTTCTCGTCGCGACGTCGCTCGTCGGGATAGCCGCGATTGTGCTGTACTACATGTTCCCGCCGATGGAGCACGGCGCACTGCGCATCGCGCTGGCGTTGCAGCTGGGAGGCGCGGCCGGCAACCTGAGCGACCGCATACGCACGGGTGAGGTGACCGACTTCATCGACTTCCGCCACTGGCCCGCCTTCAACGTAGCCGACTCGTGCATCACGATCGGCGTTGTCACCATCCTCTGGTTCTTCCTCATCGCCGAAGGCGACCGCCTGCGCAGCCCGGGTCAGCAGGGCCCGCCTCGGCCTGACTCCGAAGGTGTCTGACAGCCGCGACTTGCGCGGTCGCGATCTGCTCGCCGATCGCGACGGCGAGCGTCTCGATCTCTTCGTCGTCCGCATGCTGCGAGAGCTGACGCGTTCGCGCGTTCGCAAGCTGATCGACGACGGCTCCGTGCTGGTCGACGGCGCGCGGCCTGCGAAAGCCGGTCTCGCGCTCGAACGCGGCCAGCGTGTCTCGGTCGCGCTGCCGCCGCCGGAGTCCGACGCGCTCGTCCCCGAAGACACGAGCCTGCGCGTCGTCTACGAAGACGCTGACCTGCTCGTGATCGATAAGCCCGCGGGTATGACAGTGCATCCATCGCCGGGTCACAGTACGGGCACGCTTGTGAACGCCTTGCTCGCCCACAGCCCGGCGCTCTCGGGCGTAGCCGGTAAGAAACGGCCCGGCATCGTTCATCGCCTGGACAAAGACACGTCCGGCCTGATCATCGTCGCGAAGAACGACGCGGCGCATCTCGCGCTCGCGAAGCAGCTCAAGGACCGGACGGTCGAGAAGACCTACGTCGCGCTTGTCGAAGGCCGCCTCGACCCGCCCGAAGGGACGATCGACGCGCCGATCGCGCGCCACCCCGCGCATCGACGTAAGATGGCCATCGTCACGGGCGGCCGCGAGTCGCGTACGCGCTACCACGTCCTGCGCGAGCTGGGCGCCTATTCATTAGTAGAGCTGCACCCGGAGACGGGCCGCACCCACCAGTTGCGCGTGCACCTCGCATCGATCGGCCACCCGGTGGCGGGCGACCGCGCGTACGGCCCCGCGAAGCGCGACCCTGGATTCTCGCGTCAGTTCCTCCACGCGCAGCGGCTCGCCTTCGCCCACCCAACGTCAGGCCAGCGCATCGAGCTGGAGTCGCCGCTGCCGGAGGACCTCCGGGCGGCGTTGGCTGCGATCGTGTAGCTCTGCTACAATCCGCGCAACCGACAGGGAGGTCGGGCGATGGAGTTCTTCATCACGTGGTCGCTGGCACTTGGGCTGCTCGTCGTGCCGGCGTTGATCAACTACTTCGTCAACCGCTACTACACGCCGCCCGGCACCTCGATGGCCTCGACGCTCGAGCTAGTCGCCGCCAGCCTAACGCTGACGTTTGTCCTGCTCGCGTTCGCCATCCTGGTCACCGTCGGCGTCTCGCTCGCGTGGGAGGACCTGAAGGACGAGCTGTCTGACTTCGTTCAGGCGGGCCTCGTGGGCTACGCCCAGAACCGCCCGATCGCGCTGACCGGCGTGCTCTCCGGCGTCGTCATCGGTGAGATGGCCCTACTCGCGCTCCTCGGTGCCTTCCGCCTACCGAGTAGGTGGGTACGCTAGAACTGGCAGTTGTCGATGTCGGGATCCCGTTCATAGGTCGGGCCGACGTCCAATTCGTACACTTCGCCGCCATCGGCCGCATGGCGAGTTGCGAGGAGAACCGTTGATCCACGCGCCTGAAACACCGCGTTCAGGCCTTCCCCGTCGACCAGATCGGGCTCGTTCTCATAGTGATATGCAGAGTGAGTCTCATAGCACCAACTATCCCTTAGCTCTCGAACGAAGAACTCGAGTATATCTGAATTGGTCGTGCCCTCTGGAGTCTGGTACATGACCTCGAGATACACGGTCCCTTGATCGTCGTCGTATGTGCCACTACGGAGCTCCTCAGCTCCGGGAAACATTGGAAGAGATTGAAGCAGTTGCTCATTTCCCGAGTTGTCGGAACTACACGACATCAAGGCAACGACTACTAGCGCGAGCGAAAGGCGGCAAACTATTGAAGTCACCGCAGATATTATTCCACAAACCACCTATCAACGAATAATTCCTTGCGCCCGCCGAGGATTCCCTGTCCGCTACACTCCTCCCATGAACGTCCGCGATCGTTACGCGCCCAGCCCCACGGGCATACCGCACGTCGGGAACATACGCACGGCGCTGTTCAACTACCTGCTCGCGAGGCGCCACAACGGCTCGTTCATGCTGCGCGTCGAAGACACCGACCGCAAGCGCTTCGACCCGAATGCGCTCGAAGGCATCAAGGAGAGCTTGCGCTGGCTCGGCCTGGATTGGGACGAAGGGCCGGACGTCGGCGGCCCGTACGATCCGTACTTCGAGTCGGAGCGCCTCGACACCTACCACGAGCACGCGCGCATCCTGATCGAGAAGGACTCAGCGTACGAGTGCTTCTGCTCGCCGCAGCGACTGGAGCAGGTGCGCGCCGACCAAGAGAAGCGCAAAGAGCCGCCGAAATACGACCGTAAGTGCCGCGACCTCTCGGACGCGGAACGCGAGACGGAACGCGCGGCCGGCATCACGCCCGTCGTGCGCTTCAAGATGCCGCTCGAGGGCGTCACGCGCGCGGCCGATTTCCTGCGCGGCGAGATCGAGTTCGAGAACGCCACGCTGGACGACTTCGTGCTGCTGAAGTCGGACGGCTTTCCGACGTACCAGCTCGCCGCCATGGTTGACGACCACATCATGCAGATCACGCACGTGCTGCGCGGCGACGAGTGGATCAGCAGCCTGCCGCGCAACATCCTCACCTATCAGGCGTTCGGCTGGGAGCCGCCCGTGTTCGTGCACCTGCCAGTGATCGTCGGACCGGACAAAGCGAAGCTGAGCAAGCGCCACGGCGCGC
>JBKKBW010000091.1:0-10354 GCA_046713635.1 Dehalococcoidia bacterium | reverse complement strand
CTCGCCTTCATCGCGGGCCTAACGCAGCGGATTCGACTACTAACCCACGTGCTCGTCCTGCCGTACCACAACCCGCTGACGATTGCGAAGCAGTACGCCACGCTCGACGAGGTCTCCGGCGGACGCGTCATCCTGGGTGTGGGCAGCGGGCATCTCAAGGCGGAGTTTCGCGCGTTGGGGGCATCGTTTGAGGACCGTGGCGCCGTGACCGACGAGTACATCGGCATCATCAAGGCACTCTGGACGAACGCACCGGCCTCGTTCCAGGGCGCGCACTTCGAGTTCACCGACATGCACCTCTCGCCCCTACCCGTCCAGCAGCCGCACCCACCGATCTGGGTAGGCGGCAACAGCCGTCGGGCAGCGCGTAGGGCCGCTGAGCTGGGCGACGGCTGGGTACCGTTCCAAGTAACGCCAGAAGACGTGCGCGACTGGCTGGACTACGTTCGAACGTTGCTTGAACGGCGCGAGCGCCCGTTCGACGTTGTTGTGCCAGCCAGCCCGATCGAGCTGTCGGAGACGCCAATCGATGGTGCCCGCGTCGCGTTCTCAGGCTCGCGCGAGCAGATCATCGAGGACATCGGTGCGTATCGCGAGGCAGGCGTGACGGGTCTGACAGTTGGCTTCCGCTCGCGTTCGTTAGACGAACAGATCGAGAAGATGGAGGCGTTCGCTCGGGAGATAGCGCCGACGTTCGCTTAGTCCCGCCAGCGGAACGTGGCGAGCATGGCAAATAAGTTCGCTTTCGCACTTGAGCGATCTGCGACTCGGGTTCCCCTAGGGAATTTGTCGATGTTTCCGAGGCGGAGCGTCGTAGCGAGAGATACACACGAGCCGCGTTCGTCAGAGAAGTAGATAGTCCGATACCACTCCTCCGTGCCACCTGTGCCGTTGTGCGGGGAACTCCAAAAGGACACGTCGCCGTTAGAGTTGACGACTCGAACGCGACTCAGATGCGCCGCTAACTCCGGTTCGGAACGACAAACATTTTCCGCGCTACGCGCGTCCGGGATGAAGAAACTCTCTTCCTCCAGATTCGTCTCAGGCTCAGTCTGTAGCTGAAAGACTGTTCCACTTTGTTCTAATCCTGTCGGGTAGTCTGCATGCTCCCGTAAGGTCGCATTCGGCGGGTATTTCAACTCGAAGCCATTGGCGTCATCCCGATACGTGAGCCAACCCGACGTGTCGATGTCGGGCGGGGGCGTCAGAACCTCAACGACAGGCGTGAACGGATTCGTTACTTCTGTGGCGGGCTCCGGCGTAGTGATTGGTGCTGGCGGCGTCGCAGTCGGACTCGCCATGGACGAAGCGCCGCAGGCCGCGTGTGCCGTCGCGGCGAACAGAACAACCGTGGCGAGAGCACGAATGCTCATCGCTCGAACGCGCGCACGTCTGTCGTCCAGCCGAGCGTAGGGTGGCGAAGCCAACCGCCAGCGGCAAGCATGCCGCCCTCGACGGGGATCGTGACGCCGGTGACGAACGACGACAGCTCCGACGCGAGGAACACCGCTACGCCCGCAACGTCATCGACCGTACCAGCGCGCCCGAGCGGCACGTGGCGCGCGTAGGCGTCATCGCCGGCAAGCTCGGGATACGACGCGACGAGCGCTTCGGTCGGGATCGCGTCCGGCGCGATGCAGTTGACTCGGATGCGGTGCGGCGCCAGCTCCAGCGCTAGGGTACGGGTAAAGTTGACGATCGCGGCCTTGTACGCAGCGTAGGGCGCGTAGTTCGGCGCGGCCCGCAGCGCTTCGCTGGAAGCGATGTTGATGATGCTGCCACCGCGCCCCTGGTCGATCATCGCCTTGGCGACGGCCGACGTGCAGTGGTAGACGCTCTTGAGGTTGAGCGCGTACGACGCCTCCCACGTTGCCTCGCTTTGCTCGATGAAGGGCTGCGCGGGCGATAGGTCACGTCCGAGATAAATGCCGCCGACGTTGTTTACCAGGATATCGATGCTACCTAGCTCCGTCTTGACAAGCTCGACCATGGCGCGTACCTGCTCGCCGTTTCGCACGTCGCAGGTGATCGCCAGAGCGTCGTAGCCTTGCTCTCGAAGGGAAGCCGCGGTTCCGTTCGCGGCGTCTTCTTTGCGATCGACAATGGCTGCCCTCGCGCCAAACGCGGCCAGACCCTCAGCAAAACCGCGCCCAAGGCCTCGCGCGCCACCGGTCACGATGGCGACCTTTCCCGTCAGCATGACGCGCGACGCGTCCACCTGTGCTATTCCATGTCCTTGATGTGCGTGGCAATCCACCAAGTGTTCCCGGCGCAGTCCTTCACCGCCGCGCGACGGTCGCCGTAGAACTGATCGGCCGGCTCTTCTGTCGATTCCGCTCCGCCCGCCACGGCGCGTTTGTACATTGCGTCAGTATCTTCCACGTAGAGGTAAAGAGCGGCGGCCGTTGCAGGGCTACTATCGCCAGGCTGTCCCATCATGACGACGGAGTCGCCGATGCGCACCTCCGCGTGCGCGATTTCGCCGTGCTCGCCGGGCATGCGCATTATCTCGTCAGCGCCGAAGGCTTCCTTGACGAAGTCGAGCAGCTTGCCAGCATCGTTCGCCAGCAGATACGGCGTTACGCTGTGATATCCGTCCGGAATTGCTTTGACTGTGATCTTGGGTCCTTTCTGAAAGGGGGCGTCTTGACGCGTGTGTCGCTATTCTACTACAGCGAGGGGAGCGACTCTGCAAGAACGATGGTGACCGCTACGATCGAGACGACGACAGCACCAATCACCCGTGGCTAAGGCTTCGCGGCCCACGAGGACGTCAGCCAGTAGGCGCGCATGGCCACGGCGGCTTAGCTGGCCCTTTCTGCAGAACCTGGCCCCTTTAGCAGCGGCGCTTCTTGCCTTCAATGGCGCGCGGATACTGAACGCCAGCTCCACTCTTACAACGCCCCACCTCGAGAACTTCGACGAGGCTGCGATCTGGCTGGGCCTGGCACTCCTTGCCCTTCTTGGTGCGGCTCTGCCGCCCGCCCGCCCGGCCATCGCATGGCGCCAATGGCCGAGCTCGCTGGCATCCTTCTGTCGGGCGCACTACATCGAGATAGTTCTGTTTGTCGTGATCTTCTCGTTCGGCGTGTTCATGCGCTTCTATCGCTTTCACGGCTCGCTGCCATCGCCAGAAGGGCTGTGCTGCGAGGAGCACATCAACGGCGGTGTCGCGTACAAAGCACTGCTCGGCGACCGGCCGCTCAACTTCCTCATCACGCGCTGGGGTTCCGCGGGCGGCATGCTGATCTTTGGCGAGAACACCCTGGGATTGCGGGTCTTCTTCCCGGTGATGAGTAGCATCACGCTTGTTGCCTTCTACTTTCTCCTGCGAAGGCTGGTCAGCGTGCCGGTGGCGCTCTTCGGGTTCGCGCTGTTCGCGGCAGCATGGTGGCCCGCGCTTCGCGCGCGTCAAGCGACTGAGGGAACGATATATGCCGTTCTGTTTGCTTTGACCATTCTCATCGCGATTCGGACGAAGCGGCCACTCTGGGCTCTGGCGACCGGCGTACTGGCAGGCTTGCTCTCGTATGAGTACGAGCCCTTCAAGGCCATCCCGATCATTGCCGCGATCTTCCTTGTTTGCGCGGCGATTCGCGAAGTCGCCTTGCGCGCGCCTTACACGCTGGACGGCGCCCGATCGCGAACGCGAGCACTAACTTCGCTCGCATTGCGGCCGCTGCTGGTGGGGCTCATGGCAACGGGGATCGTCCTCGTGCCCATGGTCATTGGCACGCACAAGGGATACGACCTTTACCTGACGTCGGTACACCGGCAGGAAAGCGGACGGGAAGGCGACCGCTTCGCGGACAACTGGCGAACGCAGTTGAAGTGGGCTGCGCAGATATTTGTGCCGTTCGGCCCAAATGATTACGTTGCGTCGCCCCCACGCGACGTCGCGGACAAAGATCTCATCGATCCTATCGCCGCGTGGCTCGCTGTGGCGGGGCTGGTCCTGTCCATTGCGCTACTCCTGCGCGGCGTACGCGCGCTTTTCGTCATGTGGCTTCTCATTACGCTAGGAGCGGCGGCGCTGCTCCTACACGATTTCGGCCCGTGGAAGTTCGTCGTGCTCGTACCCGTGGCGATAACGCTCGCAGCATTCTTCGTCGAGGACGCCTGGCGCGCGGTCGAACGGCGGTGGGGTACAAGAGGTACACGACTCATGCTGGGCATTCTCGCGGTGGCCGCGGCGTTCAGCATGTGGTGGAACGCTGACGCTTTGTTCAACGATGTTGGGCCATCTCAAGCCGTACAAGCGAGCTATGGAGGCGAAGCCTCGTTGTTCTACTCCGTCTGCAACGACTTGAAGCGAGGAGACGATAGCTACGCGTACGCTTCGAGCGGTACGCCCAGCCTAACGCGGGCGTTCGCATCGCGCCGTAACTCCGAGGAGGCTGAGGCGCGCGCTTGGGGCGACCTCGTCTGGGCATGCCACGGGCTCCGAGGCGCCGCTGTCCCAGCACCTGAGGAGCTCTGGCCGCTCCGTGACGTACCGGACGGCCCTACAGCACTCGTCGCATCCGATCCAGCGTCTATCGAAAAACTGAGCGAGCTGCTCGGGCGCGTTTATCCCGGACTGCCTTCGCCAAGCATCAAGTCAGGCCCGGGACAGCAATATCAGTACGTGTTGTACCGCCTGCCTGACAGCGACGTCCTCGCTCAGCACGGACTGTGGGCGACGTATTCGGCTGAATCCGGCGGTCCAGTTTCCTCGCGCATCGACGACGTGAGCGATCTCTCGTGGGACGAAATGCCTCCGCCCCTCGATGGCAGGATCACAGTGCGCTGGCAAGGCCTCATTTATGTCGATACGCCGATGACGGCGGCCTTGCAAGCTGTTGCGAGCGGGACGGTGTCAGCCACAGTCGACGGTCAGCAGACGTATGCTAGTGATCCAACCGCACATTTATCCAGTCGCCCGATCGCGCTGGCGCCGGGCTGGCATGTCGTAGAAATTATGCTGCAGGAACAAGCTCGCGACGGCAATGTGCGCCTCATGTGGGCGCTGAGCGACGACCACGCTCTATTGGTAAGCGGCGAAGACCTGTTCCCGCTCACCGAGCTCCAAGGCTGGACCCAGACGCGGACAGTTGGGCTGCCGGGCGGACTCGATCAAGAGACGACGCAGCGACTCGACTTCGAGCCGCACTACGTATCCGCCGAAACGATCGCGCTCTTAGTGGGGCATGATGGCTTCGAGCCGCAACTGAGCGAAATCCGCTGGCACGGTGTATGGCATGTCGATCAGCAGGCTGAGTACACGTTGCGCGTTCCCTTCCGATCGGGCCAGGTGACACTCTTGGTTGATGGACAACAGGTAGCGCAGAGCCAGGAGTTCGATCAAAACGAAGGCGTCGTCGAAGTCACCGTCGCACTTTCGAGGGGGCCGCATGAGATCGAAATCGTCCAAGCACTCAGCAACGAGGTGGGCCGGGCTGGCGCCACGATCGAAGCGTTCCGAGGCACCGAAGCTGTGGAGATGAGAGTTACGCCGTACTAGTGGTAGCTGTAGTGCGCCAGCATCGGATGATCAGCTAACCCGGCGACGCGGGGATCCGCCAGCGGCGCGGTGGCCCGCTCAGATCTGATATCGCGCGCGATCTCGTCGAGTGGAGCAGCCGTGGACAGACCGGCGAACGTGTAGAGGCGGGCGAGCGCCTCTGTAGGCGAAGCAGCCAAGTCCTCAAAGCGAACGCTCATGCGTCTTCCCTCAGGCAGACTCTCCATGGCGCTCTCCGCGCGGGCCGCGTAGTGCGCCCAAAGGGAGAGGGCGAACGACACCTCCAGGTCGTCTCGCTCGGCCAGACTGAGCGCAACCGCCCGGCCGTCCCGCACGACATGAAGCACTCGGGCATTCGGATAGATCGAAAGCCAAACCGGAAGCGTGAGCGCGTTGCGAGGATCCTTCCAACCCCAGATTTTCTGGTCTGTTCGATCGGCAAAGAACGCCGAAGCTTTGCGAGCAGCACGCTCAGCATAGCCGCGCCTCGCCGCGATGAATTCCTCGCTCTTGGGAGCAGTCCAACCATAGTCATGGACCAGATACGGACCTTCACCGCACATGGCGCGATTGGCGCGGCTGAAGTAGATCGACTCGTGGTTCTCGTCCAGCCACGACCCGCCCGCGTACAGGCCACCACGCTCCAACAATCGCGTTACGATGGACGTGCCGGAACGGTGCATCCCGATGATGATCAACGGGGCCTCGTCGCTCACGAATCCCGCGCCCAACATTGGCGGCCGGCGAAGTAGCGTCCGCGCCGCGACAGCCGCTGCCATGCGTGGCAGCTCATCGACGCGCGGAACGTGGCGGAGAAGGGCCTGGATGCGATTCATGCCGCTCCACGGCTCCAAAGTGCCCGGAGACACCACGGGGCGCGGCCAGCGGCGTGCTGGCGCACCTGCCGTCGCTTCGCCGCGTACTTAGGAAGCTGCACTAGCGTGACGGCTAGGGCGGCGATCGTCGCGGGAACAAGCGCCAGCCCATACAGGACCTGCCGCATCCGTCCCAGACCGAACTCCACCGAGTTGAAGGGCGCTCCGACAGTCATGATGGGCACCATCAGCGCAAATTCCCAGCCCGACATGACCTTGTAGAAGGCCAGGTACCGATTGCGGATAATGCGCACTGTCTTCACTACCGTGTACCACGAGAACGCCGTCTGTAACTTGTGCTTGTGATAGACCACTGCGCGCGGCACGGCGACGGATCGATAGCCGAGCGCGCGAACGCGCAGTCCTAGATCGAGGTCTTCCGCGTAAGCAAAGAACTCCGGATCGAAGATGTAGCCGAGCTGATCACCGACGGAGCGGCGTACCACGATGCAGACTCCGTGGAGGAAGATCGTATCGTAGAGGCGATCGATGGATGGCAGCTTGTGATAGCCGATGTAGCCCAGCCGGTTCACCTCGGAACTGTAAGCAGCGGTCGCTTCAGCCCGCGCGCTGATCCCCGCATACTCTGGATACCAGGGCTGGATCACATTTGCGTGCGCAGCGCCGACATCAGCCGCGGAGCTCATCGCTTCGATCAACGAGCGGAGCCAACTGCGATTTACCGCTGTGTCCTGGTTGAGGAAGACCACGTAGTCACCGCGGGACTCTCGATGGCCCACGTTATTCCCCTCCGCGTACCCAAGGTTGTGATCGAGCTCGATTACGCGCGCTTGTGGGAATCTCTCCCGAACAAACGCAGTGGAGCCGTCCTTTGAGCCATTGTCGACGTAGAGGACCTCGTACTGGCCAGAGGGGAAGTCCTGATCGAGCACTGACGATAGACAGTCATCTAGGTAGCTGCGCCCGTTCCAGCCAAGCACGATTACGCTCGCGGCCGGTCGCGATGGCGCTTCCGCAGGCATGGCTGCTAGCGCTCATCCATCAGCGCGGTGAGGAAGCCACCCATGGCCATGTTCGCGCCGATGATAATGCTCGTCTGGGCGACCGACGCCAGACCTTCGGTTGACACACCAGGCAGATCGTTCTTGCTCACCCACTCATAGAAGATCACGGCGTCAATGGCGACGCCTACAATGACGAGCAGCATGGCAAGCAACAGCATTCGTTCGAGCGTGACGAACCGGTTGAACCAGATAGTCAACGAGTCCTCTGTGATGATCTTGCGCGACGCGGCATACAAGTGAGACGCCATGCCGATCATGAGTGCATTCGTGCCAACGATCAGCAGGATGCTACCCGCGAACACAGGCTGCCAGGTAAGCGATCCGATGCTCACGCCACTCTCCGCTGCCAGAGTGATCGCCATCGCGAGCACACCGAGAAGGACAGCGAGCGCGCCGGGCACGAGGAACAGGTAGACCGGCGTGTTGAGGAGGAGAAAGCGCAGATGGCGCCAGCCATCGCGGAACGTGTGCAGTTTACTTTCGCCCTGCCGGACGGCGTACGAAATAGGCACCTCTGTTACGCGCAGCCCGCGCCGCGCTGCCTTCAGGATCATCTCGGAGGCCAGCTCCATTCCCGGCGTCCGCAACTCCATGCGCTCGTACGCTTCCTTCGTAAACGCCCGGAGACCGCACTGGCTGTCGCCTAACTTCGATCCCGTAAATAGGCTAAGCAGGAACGTTATCGTTGGCGTGCCGATCACGCGGTGGCTCCAGGTCATCGACCCAGGATCCATCGTCTTCAGCCGGTTACCGACTGTCATGTCATAGCCGTTACGGAGGGGCTCGATGAGCGGATCGAGGTGCAGCAGGTCGTAGGTATCGTCGGCGTCGGCCATGACGATGTACTTGCCGCGCGCCTCGGAAAAACCGCGCATGTGTGCCGCGCCATAGCCGCGCCGCGCTTCATCGATCACGCGCGCGCCAGCTAGAAGGGCTTCCTCACGCGAGCGGTCGGTCGAGCCGTTGTCGACCACGATGACCTCGCCGCGCATCCCTGACTGATCGAACCACCGCCTTGCCTTCTCGACACAGGCTGCCACCGTCGTCTCTTCGTTGAGGCACGGTAGTACGACGGAGACGTCTAAGGTGGCTGACTCCGGCGAGGGGTCAGCAGGACGCTCTGGCGAGCCCTCGGGCCCCTTATCTGGCGGTCTAGCAGTTACCATAGGTGGTTGCTACAGCCTGAACCGAAGTCGCACAGCCTCGTGACGGTCGACATCAGCAGATGTGGACTCATTATACAGAACGGTTGACCACGCCTGATTGATACAGGTCCTAGCTGACGACCCTGTAGACCAGGTAGGGCACAATGTCAGCTTCTTGCACCGTCCGATAGTAGGTGAGGAGTGGCTGGTTGGCGGACTGTGTCTCGCGGACAGCGATGTAGTCGATACCCCAGCGGTCAATCACTTCGTCCAACTCGCCCTGGCCAAGGTGGCCTTGGATGAATAGTGTTACGTCTTCGCGCCGTTCGCCTTCTCCCGCCGCTCCGCCGAAGTCGACGGGATAGACGTCGGGTATCAGCCCGGGAATCATGTGATTTAGCTGCTGCGGCTCGGCGAGGAGAACAGACTTCGCCGGTAGGTTACTCTCGATGTACTCGACGAGACCCGTTAGGTTTGGGTCGAGGCGCCAGGTACCCGACAGGCCGCGGTCGATTCCACCGAGGAAGATCGATTCATCGGGGCCGGGGAGGAACGAGTCGCCGCGGCGCCAGTCGTAGTAGCTGCCGCCGTCGGCGCGAATGAACTGCTCTTGGACAAGGAGCGCGGCACCGAGCACAAGCACGACGCTTACAGCCGGAACGATAGCCACTGCGGCGATCGCACGAGCCTTCCCTGCCGCGATTGACGGTAGCGACGCAAGCTTTTGGGCGCCCCTATATGTGAGGTAGCCGAGCACCGGGCCAACCGGGATCATCCAGGGCACCTTCCACAGTGTCTGCGGTGTCATGACTTCTGCGAGAGGTGTGGCGAAGAGAGGCACGAAGAACGCCAGCATTGCGCCGCCCGTCAGCGCCAGTAGCATCTCGTTGCCCAAATTCCGGCGCGCGAGAAACCACGCGAGAGGTGTGAGCAGGACCGCCGCGATGACGATCGGGTTGATAATCATGTGGTAGTTCCCAATGAGCATGCCGTAGCCAATCTCCGTGAACCTGAAAGCATCGCGAAACGTAATCGCGCTGTCTTCCGTGCCGAACAGTTCCGGAGCGCTGTTTTGCAATAGCTGTCGCTGAACCAGCGGCCAGACCGATCCCAAGGCAACCGGAATGAGAAGCCCGAGTAGCATGCCTGCCGAACGGACGTCGCGGTCCTGCGCTAGGCGAACGAACGCCAGGGAGCCTATAGCTATCCCAAGGAACGCGAGTGGCACTGGATGGACAAAGGAGATCGCGAGCACGATCAGTATGAATCCGATGATGGCCGAAGGCGTCCGCTTTTCGACAAAGCGCGCGACGAAAATCAGGGCTAGCGGAAACAAAACGAACGCGCCGATCATCTTGTCCTCGCTTATCCGCGTAAAGATGTTCCGGCCCATGCCCTCATGCGGTGAGAGATCGATCAGCGCGTATCCGATCTGGAACAACGCTGCTAGTAGCCCGACTGTGGTGTTCCTGAACAGTGTCCAGGTCAGCGCGAAGGTAGACGCCAGCACGAGCAGCGTGAGGAGTGGCCGAAGGTACTCGAGCAGTACATCGTTCACTGTCGCACCGCTCGACTTGGCAACAAGCGCTTCGGTCAGCACCCAGACGTTGTCCCGCATACGCGGTGTCGGGGGGTCGTCAGTACCAAAGAAGGGCTCGTGCTCGTTCACGCGCTCAGCGTCAAGGTAGTCGCGCGCGTAGGCCATGTACGTCCAATCGTCGAAATCACCAGAGACGCGGGCCTTCGCCCAGAACGGTGTCGTAGCTATGCCACCAACCACGATCAGCACCATGGCAAGCACAAGGA
>JBKKBW010000090.1:0-5733 GCA_046713635.1 Dehalococcoidia bacterium | reverse complement strand
GCGTTGAGTCGAGGAAGTGCGGCTGGAGGCCCAGGTACTCGGCAAGCTGGAGGATGTGGAGGCCGTCGGCGTGGCCGCAGGAGAAGAGCCCATCGATATCGTCCTTCGCAACTCCTGCATCGGTGATAGCGCGCGTGGCAGCCTGCGCCTGCAGTTCGAAGGCGGTCTTGTCGGGCACCGTGCCGAAGTCTGACTCAGCGGCACCCACGATAGCGACGTTCTTGTCTCTCATTGGAAGCGCGCGCATTATAGCGACGCGCAGGCTGCACGGCGCAGATCCAATTAGGCTACGGCTGCGGGTCTCGAATGGCGTTGACAGTCCGATCGGCAGGTTGTACAACCAGCCCGCGGGGGATCGTATGAGACTCGAAGGCAAAGTCGCGTTCATAACCGGCGCCGCGCGCGGCATCGGGCGGGAGTACGCGCTCCGCTTCGCCCAGGAGGGCGCGGCCGTCGCCGTCGTGGACCTCGACGCCAGGGGCGCCGAGGAGACCGCGAAGCTCATCCGCGACGCAGGCGGCCGGACCATTGCGATTGAATCGGACGTGACGAGTGAGGAGCGGATGGCGGCAGCCGCAAAGCGCGCCGTCGACGAGCTGGGAAAGATCGACGTGCTGATCAACAACGCGGCCCTCTACGGCGATATGGACATCGCCGACCAGTCGGTCGAATACTTCACGAAGCTGCTGAACATCAACGTCCTGAGCGTCGTCGTGACTTCGAGAGCAGTCTTTCCGCACATCAAGGCAGCTGGCGGCGGTTGCATCATCAACATCTCCTCGACGGCCGCCTACCCGCTTCCGATCCCGATGGGCGGCGACCCGCAGACGGTCCCGATTAGCGGCTACGCGGTCTCGAAGGCCGCGGTGATCCACCTCACGAAGTGGATGGCTAACACCCTCGGAGCTGCAAATGTACGGGTGAACGCGATCGCGCCGGGCCTAACGATGACCGACGCGACGAAGAAGATCGTGCCCGGCTTCATCATGGACAGCGTCACGCAGAACACGGCCCTCAAGCGCAAGCTCGACCCGACCGATCTCACTGGTACCGCCGTCTATCTCGCTTCGGATGACAGCGCGCTCGTCACAGGCCAAGTGCTCGTCGTCGATGGCGGGTTGGTTATGCTGGGCTAGGAGATCCGTCATGGTCACGACAACGAAACAGCCAGTCGCCTACCAGATGTACATCGACGGCCGCTGGGTCGATAGCGACAGCGGCGCGACCTTCGACGTCATCAACCCTGCCACCGAAGAAGTCATTGCGACAGCGCCGGAAGCGTCGGTCGGAGAGCTGCGCCGCGCACTCGACGCCGCGCGCACGGCGTTCGACGAAGGGCCCTGGCCACGCATGCCGGCTCGCGAGCGCGGTCGCATCATCGATCAGATCGCGGACGGCCTCGAGGCGAAGAAGGAGCACTTACGCGCGCTCTTGACCTCGGAGATCGGCTGCGCGCAGTATCTCATGCCGCTCCAGCTCGAGGACCCGATCCGCTACGTGCGTGGCTACGCTGACCTGGCGTACAAACACAACCCGATCGAGATGCTTGAGCCCATGATCATCCAGTCAGCGCTCGGTACCAGCGCGACGCAGATGATGGTGAACCACCAGCCGGCGGGTGTCATCGGCGCGATCAACACCTGGAACTTCCCACTGTTCGTGCTCGTGCAGAAGCTGGGCCCCGCGCTCGCAACTGGCTGTACGATGGTCGTTAAGACAGCACCCTGGGCACCGTTGCTCAACTTAGAAGTCGCCAAGATCATCGAAGAGACTGACCTTCCACAGGGTGTCTTCAACGTCGTCACCGGCACCAGCGTTGAGCTGGGCGAGGAGCTCGTCAACAGCCCTCTCGTCGACAAGATTTCGTTCACCGGCAGCGTGCCCACCGGCAAGCGCATCGCTGAGGCTGCGGCGAAGAACCTCACGCGAGTGCACCTGGAGCTCGGCGGCAAGTCGGCGCTCGTCGTGCTGGACGACGCTGACTTCGATTCGATCGGCCCCAGCCTCGCCAGCCCAACGTTTGTGCACGCAGGCCAAGGCTGCGCGCTCGCGACAAGGTGTCTCGTTCCAGCGGCGCAGTACGACAAAGCCGTCGAGAAGATGGTCGGCTTCGTGTCCGCACTGAAAGTCGGCGACCCCACCGACCCATCCGTACTGCTGGGCCCGCTCATCCGCGAGGAGCGCCGCAGTGCGGTCGAGGCGTTCATCGAGGTGGGCAAGGACGAAGGCGCGACACTCGCCGCGGGGGGCGCGCGGCCCAGGGAACTTGATCGAGGCTACTTCTTGCAACCAACGGTCTTCTCGGACGTGAACAACAGCATGCGCATCGCGCGCGAGGAGATTTTCGGGCCAGTACAGGTCGTGCTTCCCTACCAGGACATCGAAGAAGCGATTCGCATCGCTAACGACTCGCCGTTCGGCCTGGGCGGGCAAGTCATCACTCGAAATCAAGCACGCGGTATCGAGCTGGCCAAGCGCCTGAGGACCGGCTCAGTTATGGTGACGAACGGGACGGGCTGGGCGGGCGCCACGCCGTTCGGCATTGCGCCATTCGGCGGCTTTAAGGAGAGCGGCATCGGCCGGGAGGGCGGGAAGTACGGTCTGCAAGAGTTCAGCGAGACCCAATCGATCATCTGGTAGCTGCCATTGACACGGCGTCGAGTCGAAGCCCATAATCGGCCAGCAGAGACCTGGTCAGTCGTAGCGGGGAGGCGTACGATGTTCCGTCGATCACGATTTGCTCGGGTAGTCGTAGCGCTCGCGATGTTCGCTGGCATGGTGGCCTTCTCGTGTAGCGATGATGGCGGCGGTGACCCCAACGGCACACCAGCCGATGATCCCACCGCGGAGCAGACCGTGGACGAAGCGACGCCAACGCCCTACACCGGCGTGATCATTGGCCCTGAAGATGTCCTCGCAAGGGACGGCAACGCGACCGAGAACGCCGAAGTCAAGTGGGGCTTCACGTTCGAGATCTCAGGCGGTCTCTTGTCGTTCTTTGGTCAACCAACGGGCGACGGCGTCAAGCTGGCCGTCAAGGAGATCAACGACGCCGGCGGCTTCCAGGTTGGGGATACCGTTTATACGATCCGGCTTGTAGAGCGGGACACCAAGGCTTCCATCCCCGAAACGATTGCCGTGACGCAGGAGCTCGTTCAGAGCGAGGGCGTCAATGTCATCTTTGGCCCCGCGACGCTCGGAGAGACCGAGGCATCCGTGATAACGCAGCGAGCAGAAGTCCTGCACCTGTGTCCTTGCCAGGAGCGCGAGTCAAACGCTCTCAGCTCCGTCGAAAAAGCAGAGGGCGAATCGCACTGGGCGTTCCAGACGCTGCTGCCGTTCAGCCTCCTAATCGAGCAAGGCGCTCGAAACTTCATCGAAAACTATCCAAACTTCAAGAGCATGGCGCTCCTGTGTCAGAACACCGCGACCGGAAAGGATGTTTGCGGACGAACGGCGGATGCGTATGCCGCCGAAGGCATCGAAGTGACCGCGGAGGAGTACTATCCCGAGCAGACCACCGACTTCAGTCCGTTCTTGACGCGCATCAAGCCAGGCGACCCGGACTTCCTCTTCACCTTCGAACCATCGCAGTCACAAGCGACACTCATTAGGCAGGCGCTCGAGCTGGAAGTGGGGCGCCTTTACCTGGCCACGCTCCCGGCGGACTTGCTCAAAGGCCTTGTCGGAATCCCGCTCACCGTCCCGGTGAACGCAGGCGCAGCCGCACGGCAACACGGCCAGCCAACGTCTCAGGAAGCGGCAGCGTACTTCGAGCGATACAAGGCGTTCTCAAGCGGCGCCGAGTTGCCCTTCGTCGCTTTCGGATCGTTACTCATGTACGATTTCGTCTACATGGTAGTGGCCGCCATGCAGCAGGCAGGAACGGTAGAGGATACGACAGCGATTGCCGACGCGCTAGAAGAGTTGCACTACAACGGCGTGGTGGAAGAGGACATGTTCTTCAACTCACGACATTTAGCCGTTATCGGCACCGAGACATGCACTGTCCAGGAAGGGCTGCCAACCACCTGCGAACACAACCCGCCGCCACCGGAGGCTCTTCGATAGCGGCGGGACTGTAACACGTTCGCATCCGCCGAACGTACGTAGCAGGTGCAGCAACCGCCTGCTATACTCTCCGCTACCGAGGGCGGGCGCTGGACGGCGCTCCGGGAGCGCAACGGACGGCCGCGCGGGGCAGGAGGCAACGTGTCTTGCGAGCTCACTGAGTTCTTTCAGCAGCTCTTCAACGCACTACGAATAAGCGGTGTCTATGCCCTTGTCGCGCTGGGTATCACCGTGATCTTTGGTCTGACTGGCATCGTGAAATTCTCCATCGGCGAGCTGCTTACGATGGGCGCTTTCCTCACATTCGCCCTCTGGGACAACAGTGTGCCATACGTCATTGCGATTCCACTGGCCGCGCTGGGCATTGGGGGGCTCGCTTTGCTGCTTGAGCGAGTTGCGTTTCGGCACACTCTCGAGAATCCAATGAACGGATTCATCGTCTCGTTAGGACTCATCCTAGTCCTGCAGAACGTGATCATCGAAGTCTGGGGTACGACGCCGCGTGCGATCCCACCCCTCTTCACTCAAATTTGGGAGGTGGGCGGCGTACGCATGCCCGCGCACGACTGGTTCGTCATCTGGGTAACGGTAGGACTCATAGTTGCGCTGTTCGCATTCTTGCGTCTTTCGAAATACGGGCAAGCGATTCGGGCGTGCGCGGAAGACCGCGACGCCGCGGCGCTCATGGGAATTCCGGTCGACCTCGTGATCGCTGGAACGTTCGTGCTGGGTGGTCTGCTCGCCGCAACGGCCGGGGGGCTGCTCGGCTCGACGAACATCATCAATTCCTATCTCGGAGCGTCGTTCCTACTGAAGGGCTTCGCAGTGGCGCTCGTGGGCGGCCTGGGCAACATCGAAGGCGCAGTCTTCGCCGCGTTGCTGCTCGGTACGACAGAAACGATGGCAGGCGGCTACGGCGATCGTCTCACTAACGGTCAGCTTGGCTTAGAATGGCAAAACGTATACGTGTTTGCGCTTATGATCCTCGTGCTGCTATGGCGTCCTTCGGGCCTGTTCCAGGCTAAGGGCCGCCTGCAGGAGACCCTCCAGTAGGCACGAGAGACTGTAGTGGCGACAGCAGCAGGACGTTTCAGTAACTCCATCTCCTCCCGGTACAACTTGAGCGACCTGCTCGGCGTGCGCCTGCCGATCGCGCTGCTGCTCTGCGTACCGTTGCTGGCGCCGCAACTGCTTCCAGGGACTCGCCTGCTGAGCGTGGCCGTGACCTGCGGGATTTACGTCATCGTCGCAAACGGTCTGCATGTCATCTTCTCGTACAACGGCCAGCTTTCACTGGCGCACACGTCACTTTGGGGCGTAGGCGCTTACGCCACAGCTCTGATGATCTCGCACTATGGCGCGCCGATGATCGTCCTGCTGCCTATCGCCGGTATTGCCGGCGCGATAGCGGCATTGCTTATCGGCATTCCGGCGTTTCGAACCGGTGGCTTCAGCTTTGCGATTATCACGTTCGCGTTCGCAGAGATCCTGCGCACAGTTGCGAACAACTGGATCTCGGTAACGAAGGGCAGCCTTGGTATCACGGTCTTCGACTCCCCTGAGTCGATCGGGCCGGTCAGCTTCGACACCTTCACGCACTTGGACAACTTTTACTACTTGGTTCTCGGATTTGCGTACCTGAGCATCGTAGCAGTTTGGATC
>JBKKBW010000089.1:0-1440 GCA_046713635.1 Dehalococcoidia bacterium | reverse complement strand
TGTGGGACACCTGCTACAAGAGCATTATCCGCTGGTGCCGTTGAGCATGAACATGGGCCTGGGCGCGGGCGTAACGAGCTACAACCATAAGCTCTTCTTTGGGTTGATGGCAGACCCGAAGGCGATGCCTGACGTCGAAGTGCTCAAGGAGTGCATCGACGATGCATATCTGGAGCTACGTGCCGCGGCGGGTGTTGACATCGTCGACCTCCCGGACTTCTTTGGGATACGCTCCAACGGCGTAATCGAGCCGGCCGGCGTCGGAAACTAACGCTAGCTAGTCAGCACAAAAACAGAGGCGCTCCCTGTTGGAGCGCCTCTTGTCTAGCTCTACCTACGGGTCAGCGACGCGCGCCGACGGCGCCAGAACCAACGTGCTGGACGTTGGTAAAACCTGTGACGTCGTGGGACATGATGAGCAGGTCGCGGGTCTTGCCTTCGCGGTCGACGACGAAGTCGGCCAGCAGGGCTTCCGGGCTAAACCCGAGACGCTCGAACGTTGCGCGAGCGCCCTTCTGGTCAGGCGTCATCTGCGCCGTGATCTTCAGTAGACCGATATCGCGCGCGATAGCGAACACATCCTCAACCAGCTTGCGGCCAAGGCCGTGCTTGCGGTACTCCGCGCCAACGTTCACGCGGATCTCACCGAGATGGCGATTCCACATCGCATCGTTGTGGTGGATGCAGGCGTAGCCGACGACCGCGCCGTTCTTCTCGGCCAAGACGGTGATAGTGCGCCCATCTTTGATGTTGTCGACCCATTCATCGATGCCGTCCGGTGTGGAAATATCGAGGCGAAGGAACAGCAGATCGTCCGGTGGCAGACGGCGTGCGAAGCCGAGAATCGCATCGCGGTCCGCAGGGTTCATGATGCGGAAGGTAACTGAGCCTTCGCGGAGCATCACCTCGCGCGGATAGCTTCGACTCCGAATTTTCTGCTCGTCAGTCATAGTGTCAACGCCCCTGGATACTACATGCTCGCCGATACGTTGTCTAGTCCCAAAAGTCGAGCGCTTGACGCATTGTCTGCTCGAACTTCTCGTCGTCCAGTTGACGGCGGAGGTTGCCGATCATCTCGGCGTCCTGACCGACAAGATAGCGCAACTTGGGCTCCTTGTCGTAGACCGCATTGTAAATCATGACTGCGACTTCCTGCGCATCGCCACGCGCATCGGCTGCCGGGAGCCTCGTAAGAGCTTCCGCGAAGCGTTGATCGAGCTCGAGATACGGAGAGCCTTCCGTGAAGCGGCGTGATACACGTCGCGTATTCCCAATGTTCGTCTCGAAGCCACCCGGCTCGACGAGGCAAACGCGAACGCCGAACGGGTGCAACTCGAAGTGCAGCGAGTCGCTCGCGGACTCCAGCGCAAACTTACTTGCGGAATAGATGCCGTCGAAGGGTGGCGAAACGCGCCCCGCCAGCGACGAAACGTTGCAGAT
>JBKKBW010000088.1:0-1354 GCA_046713635.1 Dehalococcoidia bacterium | reverse complement strand
TGGCTGATGAGCTTAATCAGCGCGTTCACCTCACGCTTCGGACGGACCCAGTTCTCCGTCGAGAACGCGAACAGCGTGAGCACGGGCACCTCGTAGCGCGCGAGCGTTTCAATCACGCGCCGGATGTTCTCGGTCCCGGCACGGTGGCCGGCCTGCCGGGACATGCCCCGGGACTGCGCCCAGCGCCCGTTGCCATCCATGATGATGGCGACGTGCTGCGGGAGCGTTGCCAGCTCCAACAGCGGCGTTTCCTGTGAAACAGGTTGGACGACCACTAGACCTCCAGCAACTCCCGCTCCTTTTCCTGCCCTATCTTGTCGGCATCGGCAATGAAGCGGTCCGTCACCTTCTGCAAGTCTTCCTGTGCGCCGAATTCCTGGTCTTCGGAGATCTCCTTCTCCTTCTTGAACTCGCGCAGCATCTCGTGGGCGTCGCGGCGAATGTTGCGAATCTCGACTCGTCCTTCTTCGACCTTCTTATGGACGACCTTCACGAGCTCCTTGCGCCTGTCCTCTGTAAGCGGTGGGATGGAGAGCCTGATGATGTTGCCGTCGTTGTTGGGGTTCAGGCCGAGATCCGACTTCTGGATCGCCTTCTCTATCGCTCCCAACGAACCCTTGTCCCATGGCTGGATGGTGAGAAGCCGCGCTTCCGGCACCGAGACGCTGGCAAGCTGCTGGAGCGGCGTCGGCGTACCGTAGTAGTCGACACGGATGTGCTCGACCAGCCCTGGATTGGCGCGCCCGGTACGTACCGTAGCGAGATCCCGCTTCAGCGCTTCAATGGCCTTGGCCATGCGTTCCTCACTGTCACCGAGTGTTTCCTTAATGATAGAGTCATCGGCCACGGATCATACTCCCGCCAGGACAGTACTCTCACTCCCGACGAACGTCCCAATGCGCTCGCCGCGGATCGCGCGAACAATGCTGTCTTCACCGGCCAGATCAAAGACGATAATGGGAACGTCGTTCTCCATACAGAATGACAGCGCTGTGCTGTCCATTACGGCCAGCCGCCGGCTGATCGCCTCCATGTAGGTAAGCTTGTCGAAGCGGCGCGCGTTCGGGTCTAGGTTGGGATCGGCATCGTAGACGCCGTCCGTCCGGTGCTTTGCCATCAATAGCACGCCGGCTGTCATCTCGACAGCGCGCAGAGCCGCGGCCGTGTCCGTGGTCATGTATGGGTTGCCCGTTCCCGCGGCGAAGATGACGATGCGCCCTTTCTCAAGGTGCCGCATAGCTCGACGCCCAATATATGGCTCAGCCACTTGCTGAACGTTGATCGCAGACTGTGTCCTCACGGTCAAGCCAATCTTCTCGAGGGCGTCTTGCAGAGCAAGGCTGTTGATGATCGT
>JBKKBW010000087.1:0-3099 GCA_046713635.1 Dehalococcoidia bacterium | reverse complement strand
GAAGCTCGGCTTGTGACGGTCGACTTGACCGAAGACGTGGAAGGCCCGGACAAGATCTGCGGCGGCATCATGAGCATCTTCGTTGAGCGCCTGACCCCCGAATAACTACGCTGGGAGCATACGCATGGAACGCGTGGTCTGCGGCGATTTCGCCGACATTCTGAAACCTGATAGCAAGTGGGTGCAGGCGGGGTTCCCAACACCGGACGGCTTCTGGGAATACCGCGAGCCGAACGCGCTCGTTCTGGTGCAGAACGGCAGGCTGCGGATCACCGCCGTTCCGCTCACGCGCGCGAACGACAACGTCCAGATCCTCGACAACGCAAAGCACATGTACTTCTCGCGCGAACGCTTCGACGTGCCAGAGGCCGGCGAGATCAGCGTCGAGACGGAAATCACGGCACGCGTGCTAAACGGCACACCGGACGATCTGTACGATGGCTTCGTCTCGCTCAACTTGCTCGACTTCAATACCGGCCTGGCGATCGACTTCTTCATCTGCAACGAGAAGTACGCGACGGTCTACGCGCGGCTTCCCTTCCCCGGGGTGGCCATAGAAGGTCCGGACACGGGAAAGCCGAAGGTCTTTGGACTCTTCAAGGAGCTGCCGCTCCCGAACGGCCAGCAGGCCCATCGGTACAAGATCACCTACTCGCGAGCCGAAGATACCTTTAGGTGGTATGTGAATGACGAGCTGGTCAACGAAGAGATCGAGGTACCGGTAAAGATGGATGGCTTCATCTGCGCCCTCGGCATCATGACGGAGAAGGATATCCGCGACGGCAAGAGCGCATCGCTGCATGGCCAGGGCGTCATCGGAGAATGGACGCCCCTAGTGATTACCAAAGCCTAATTCCCAAGGAGGCCAAGCCATCGGCATCGGGCGCACGTTAGTACTGTTTGGCGCGCTCGGAGCGCTCGTGGTGTTCACGGTCGTCGCAACGCTATCCACCTACGGACGCGATGCACACGCGTCGGCCTTCATCGTGAACACGCAGGCGGATGCCGTTGATGCCGCCCCCGGCGACGGAACGTGCGCGACTGCGGAAGGCGCCTGCTCTCTTCGCGCTGCGATCCAGGAGGCAAACGAGCTCGTTGGTCCAGACTCGATTTCGGTTCCGGCAGGGACGTACGTGCTCACCGGCGCGAGCGGCGAGAACGCGGCTGCTACGGGAGACCTTGATATTACCGCGGACGTAGCGATCGACGGCGTTGGGATTGGCGTAACCATTGTCGACGCTGGGCAGCTTGATCGCGTCTTCGATGTCGTGGGCGGGAGCGCTTCGATCTCGGGCATGACGATGCGCAATGGGCGTTCGGACCCGAACGACGGCGGTGCGGTGCACAACGTAGGGACGCTCACATTGAGCGACGTTGCCATCGAAGACAGTCACGGTGATGATGGTGGAGCCATCGCCAACTCCGGCACGGCAACTGTGCTCGATAGCACGCTTACGCAGAACTCTGCTGCTGATACCGGCGGAGCGATTGTCAACCACGGCACGCTCACAGTCCGTAGAACAGCAGTCGATACGAACACGGCGCCATTCGGCGGTGGTGGAATCAACAGCTTTGGGACGCTGACCATCAGCGAGTCGCTTATCGCACACAACCAGTCGATGAGCGGCAACGGTGCTGGCCTCGCGAGCTTCGCCCTCGCGACGCTGACGAACGTGACGATTAGCGACAACGATGCAGGCACTAACGGCGCTGGTGTTGCGAGCGAGAGCTCGTTGGTGCTATCGAGCGTTACGATCGCGGACAATACGGCAAACGGCGTCGGGAGCGGCTTGTTCACTAACGCGTCCGGAGTGCAATTCAGGAATACCATCATTGCTGGCAACACCGATGATCAGTGCGCTGGTTCGGGCGGCTACATCAGCCAGGGCAACAACATATCCAGTGCAAAGGACTGCCTGTTCGGGGCAGGCGGCGACTTGCAGAATGCGAACCCTATGCTCGGGGCGCTCGGCGACAACGGCGGGCCGACACATACGCACGCCCTGTTGGATGGTAGCCCAGCGATCGATCACGCGCTGACGCTTGGCGGCTGTCCACCGACAGACCAACGCGGCGTTCCGCGTCCTCAGAATGGTCAGTGCGATATCGGCGCGTACGAAGCCGGCGCTGTCCCGACCGCGACGCCGGCCGCAACGAACACGCCGGAAGCAACACCGACGTCGCCGCCTGTTGATACACCAACGCCAACGGATCTGCCGATCGCGAGCGCAACCCCGACGGCCACGCCGACGGGTTTGCATAAGGACATCGAGATTGGTGATGCGAATTGCGATGGGAGCATTAGTAGCCTCGACGCCGCCATCGTGTTGCAAATGGTCGCGGGTTTCATCGATCCGGACGACTACAAGCTCTGCGGACCAGACGCGAATCGGGACGGGGACATCAACTCGATCGATGCAGCACTGATTCTGCAATACAGCGCCGGGCTTCTGACCCAGCTGCCGCCATAGCTAAAGCCGCAGCCCGGACCGTCCGTCGGGTATCCTGTCCCCGCTATGTTCGATTCCATTGAGGACGTTCAGCGCGCGATGGCGGAGCGCAGCTACTTTGCCGATAGAGCGATCGCGACAACCGTGTTCCTGTCGTCGCAACTTGGCAAGCCACTCTTCCTAGAGGGTGAGGCCGGCGTCGGCAAGACGGAGCTGGCGAAGACACTCGCGTCGATTCTCGACACGCGTCTCATTCGGCTCCAGTGTTACGAAGGGCTAGATGCGTCGCATGCGCTCTATGAGTGGAACTACCCCAAACAGCTGCTTCGAATCAAGCTGGGCGAGGCCGATGGGTCGTCGCTGGAGTCCATCGACCGGGAGCTGTTCAGCGAGGCGTACCTGATTCGCCGCCCGCTGCTGGAGGCAATCAGCGCGGACGGTGATCGACCGCCGGTGCTGCTGATCGACGAGGTCGACCGCGCGGACGAGGAGTTCGAGGCGTTCCTCTTGGAAGTGCTCTCCGACTTTCAGATAAGCATTCCCGAGCTAGGTACCATCACGGCGCGCCACCAGCCGTTCGTCGTGATCACCTCGAATCGCACGCGCGAGGTGCACGAGGCGCTCAAGCGCCGCTGTCTGTATCACTGGA
>JBKKBW010000086.1:0-1776 GCA_046713635.1 Dehalococcoidia bacterium | reverse complement strand
TTGACAGCACGCCTGCTCTCGACGGAGGGGCAACCGGTCCGGTGGAGCTGCGGTAGGGACTGCGCCAGCAACGACTCGAGGACGTCGAGGTGTTCCGGGAGCACGAGCACGTCCGCGATCTGGCCGGTCTGCTTCCACGCTGCATAGACGACATAGCCGAGTAACCGTTCGCCCTGCTCCGCGAAAACGATCGAGTAATCGCCGGCGCGCGGCTCGGCGTAACGATAGTTCAGGCTGTCTTTGCTGCGCACGAACGCCAGGCGAAATTCCGAGGACGCATCGTGCCAAAGGGCGCCGACGCGATCATCGAACGCGTCAACGCGGCGGATGGACCACTCGTCAACGGGAGCGGCAGCGACATCGCCTTCGAGCCGCCGCGCAACGACATCGATACTGCGGCGATGGGGTGTACTCGATATGAAGTTGTTCGACTGCCAGTTGGTGCTCAGGCCCACGATGACGCCAAACGGGTCGAACCATTCAGGAGGCGTGCGCGTCTCCATGGCACTCATGACGTGAAGGCGCTGCATATCAGGCAGGACTGCGCGATCGATCGCGAGGCGAGTCAAGAATACGCGGTCATGGACTTTAAGGTGAGTGACCCACATGGAGCGGCAAGCGACGATCCGTCCATCCAGCTCCGCAAAAAGGTGGCCCTTGACGGCGACGTCGTGGCTGTGCAGCTTCCAGCGCAGGTGATCAATCGGAGGCACCGATATGTTTCGGCGAGGCCAGACGCCCTCGAACGCAGCGAGCAAGAGAGCGAGGAGGCTGTCCTCATCGCCGTCACGAGGGGAGCGTATCGTGCAGCCCGGCGGCAACGGATACTGCTCCCGCAAGGACGCAATCGAATCGCTGGGGCGCACGACTTTCTTCGGAGCCATCAGCGCTATACCAGGTCGGTGTCCCCGGAAGTGAATAGAATACTCGCGGTCGGGTCTCCAAGGAAGGCGGCGTCCTGTGCGGGAAAGCTGAGCGGGCGGAACGTCAGACCGATCGATCGGCGCCGCTGGCGAAATCCGGCACTGTCGAGCGCCCAGCGGTAGACGCTGTGCGTTTCGCTCCAGCATTCGACGCGTCGCTGCCCAGCGGCGCGAAAGCGTTCGAGCGCGGCGGCGAGCAGCGAGTCCACCACATCCGTTCGATCCGGCAGCGCAAGCAAGTCTGCGATGTAGCCGGCGTCAGGCGTCACGCGCAAGACCACGTAGCCGAGCCACCGGCCGTCCTCCTCCGCGGCGAGAATCATGTACTCTCCTGCGCGCGGATCGGCGTACCTCCAGTTGAGATAGTCCGCGGAGCGCGCGATGCAGAACTGAAACTGACTCGACGCATTCGCCCAAAGCGCATCGGCCCGCTCGTCGAATGAAGCGATCTCCTCAATACGCCAGGATTCCCTCTGACGCACTCGCGGGGAAACCTGCGCAGTATCACAAACAAGAACGTCAATGGTGCGTGAGAAGCGTTCGGATGGCACGCGGTACTTGCGCATATTGCGCAGTCCGGGCGTGTCACTGCTGTAACCCATATACATGTCGAAGTCTGTGTCACGCAGCTCCTGACCAAACGTACGCATCGCCGACATGGCATAGTTGCGCTGATGCGACGGCTTGACCGCTCGATCAACTGGCTCCCTCATCGTGATGATTCGATCGTTGACCTTCGTGTCGAAGGCCCATTCCAGCCGCGCGCCGGCGATCCCGTCAGGTGATTCGACGACAATGTGGAACTTCGGTGCTAGCGGATGAGACGCCATCTTCCACCGCAGATGCTCCATCG
>JBKKBW010000085.1:0-1768 GCA_046713635.1 Dehalococcoidia bacterium | reverse complement strand
TCGATGGCCATACCGGCAAAGCGGCGGAGCTAAAGCCCGCGAAGATCCGCGGGGTAGAGTCGACGGGCATGGTCTGCTCCGAGCGCGAGCTCGGACTCTCGGACGAGCACGAGGGCATCTTGGTGCTACCGAACGACGCGCACGTCGGCACCCCGCTGTCGCGCTACATGGGCGACGTGGTGCTACAGATCGACCTCAAGCCGAACCGCGCCGACTGCATGTCCATGGTTGGCGTGGCGCGCGAGGTTGCTGCGCTCACGGACCAGCAGCTACGTGTGCCGGAGCATACCTACGACGAGATGGACGATCCCGTCGCGAACAAGATCGCCGTTGAGATCGCCGATCCCGACCTCTGTTATCGCTACGTCGCATCCGTGATCGAGGGCGTGCAGGTCGGCCCGTCGCCGCAGTGGATACAGGAGCGGCTGATCACGGGCGGTATGCGCCCGATCAATAACGTTGTTGACGTGACGAACTACGTGATGCTGGAAATCGGCCAGCCGCTCCACCCGTTCGACTACGACAAGATCGGCGGCAAGAAGATCATTGTGCGCCGGGCGAGCGCTGGCGAGAAGATGCGCACGCTGGACGGCGAAGAGCATGAACTGCCCCCCGAGACATTGGTCATCGCGGACGAGAAGGCGCCTGTTGCGCTGGCCGGCGTGATGGGGGGCTTCGATTCCGAAGTGACGGAAGGCACGACAACGGTGCTGCTGGAGTCGGCGACATTCCATCCGACGAACGTTCGCCGGACGGCGACGCGGCTCAAGGCGCGTAGCGAAGCGTCGTCACGATTTGAGAAGGTGCTCCACCCGGAGCAGGCGATGCTGGCGGCGCAACGAGCAACCAAGCTGCTCGTCGAGATCGCTGGCGGTCGCGCGTACCACGGCTTCGTAGACGTGTACCCGGATCCCTGGCATGAGACGCGTATCGATGTTACCCGCAAACGGCTCCAGCAGGTGCTTGGCATCGACCTGCCGACATCGAGCGTACGCCACGCACTGACCGCGTTAGGCTTCGGGTGCCAATGGGAGCCGCCGGACACGTACCACGTGCGCGTGCCGTACTGGCGCACCGACGTACGCATCCCGGACGATATCGCCGAGGAAGTGGCGCGCATCGTCGGCTACGACGAGATTCCGACGAAGGGCCTTGGCGGACAGATACCGCCATCGATCATCGAACCGCGGCGTGAGCTGCGCGAACGGCTGCGCGACGCGCTCGTCGCCGCCGGGATGCAGGAAGTGATCACCTACTCGCTTACGACGATGGCTGCGCTGCAACAGGTCGTACCGCCAGAAGAGTTGGCAACCTACCCACCGCTGCGCGTGGTGAACCCGCTGAGCGGTGAGTACGAGTTCTTGCGTCCGGTGCTGCGCGCCAACTTGCTCCGAACGTTGGGCGCGAACATCCGGCAGCACGATGGCGAGATTGCGCTCTTCGAAGCGGCGCGCGCATACCAAACCGACCCCGAGGGCGGCCGGCCGCTGGAGCAGGAGCACATCGTCGGAGTGGTGGGCGGCCAGCGCGAAGACCGCTGGGGACACGCGTCCTCCGAGCTCGTCGATTTCTACGATGCGAAGGGCTACGTCGAGGCCGCGTTCGGCGCGCTCGACATCGACGCGATGTTTGCCGAAGCACCGCTGTTTGGCATGCTCCCCGGCCGCGCGGCCGAGATTAGTATCGATGGCAAGCGCGTCGGTTCGATCGGCCAGGTGCACCCGAAGGTTGCTGCTGCGTTCGATATCGCCCGCGATGTGTTCCTGTT
>JBKKBW010000084.1:0-5161 GCA_046713635.1 Dehalococcoidia bacterium | reverse complement strand
GTGAACACGAACAACCTCGACCGGCTGGCGCAGGACAGCTCGTGCGGGCTGACCATGCCGGTCGGCCATGGGATCACGCCCGGAAGCGGCCCCGGGCACCTGGCGCTGTTCGGTTACGATCCGTTGCGCTACGTGGTTGGACGCGGCGTGCTCGAGGCGCTCGGCATCGACTTCGATCTTCAGCCGCAAGACGTCGCAGCGCGCGGCAACTTCTGCACACTCGACGCTCAGGGCCGCATCACGGACCGGCGTGCAGGCCGCCTCGCGACCGAGCAGAATGCTGCACTGTGCGAGCGGCTACGCGAGATCGATTTGCCAGGCGTGCAGCTCTTCGTCGAGCCGGTGCGGGAGCATCGCTTTGTACTGGTGCTACGGCCAACCGACGGCAGCGAGCTATCTGATCCGATCAGCGAGACCGATCCGCAGCGTGAAGGTGCGAGCCCCCTACCCGCTCGATCGCTCGAAGATAGTGCCAAGAAGACCGTCGATCTCGTGAATTCGTTTGTCCAGCAAGCGCGTGGGTTAATCAACGACATGTCGCCAGCAAACGGACTGACGCTACGCGGCTTCGCCAAACATCCGGAGATGCCCAGCTTTCCAGAGACGTTCGGGCTGCGCGCCGGTGCAGTCGCCGTGTATCCGATGTATCGTGGCCTCGCGAAGCTGGTGGGGATGACGGCGCTGCCGACCGGCTCAACGTATGACGATGAGATAGCCGCGCTGCGCGAGCGCTGGAACGACTTCGACTTCTTCTTCATTCACTACAAGTATGCTGACTCCGCGGGCGAGGACGGCGATTTCGAGGCGAAGATGGCCGCGCTTGAGGAATTCGATAAGTGCGTGCCGGACCTCCAGGAACTGGGCGCGGACGTGCTGATGATCGCGGGCGATCACTCGACGCCGGCCACCATGGCCGGACACAGCTGGCACGCAGTACCGTTCTTGCTGCACGCGAAGAACATCCGCCGCGACGACGTCGATGCATTCAACGAACGCGCGTGTCTGCGTGGCGCGCTCGGGACGTTTCCGGCCTGTGAAGTCATGCCGCTCGCTATGGCGCACGCGAGGCGGTTCGCCAAGTACGGAGCGTGACGATGCGAACGCCATTCATCGCTGGTAACTGGAAGATGTTCACGACGGCCACCGAGTGCGCCGATCTTTGTCGCGCGCTGGTCGAACGGATCGACGGCATCGGTGGTGTCGATACAGCGGTCTGCCCGCCGTTCGTGCACCTCGATCGCGCAAAGGAAGCACTCGGTGGCTCGAGCATCGCGCTCGGAGCGCAGAACATGCACTGGGAGGAGCAGGGCGCGTTCACGGGCGAAGTCAGCCCTGCGATGCTCCACGACCTCGTTCGATTCGTGATCATCGGGCACTCCGAACGCCGGCAGTTCTTCTGTGAGACGGACGAATCGTGCAACTATAAGCTTTCGTCCGCGCGGGCCCACCAACTCACGCCGATCTTCTGCATCGGCGAAACACGCGAGGAACGCGAAGCTGGCAAGACGAACGACGTACTAGCGCGGCAGGTCCGCGTTGGGCTCGATCAGGTGCCTTGGACGGGCGACTGCGTGATCGCGTACGAGCCGGTATGGGCGATCGGTACCGGGCTCGCCGCGACTGCAGCAGAGGCGAACGAGACGATCGGCCACATCCGGAAGCTTGTCGCAGAGATCGTGGGCACTTCGATCGGCGAAGCTACCCGCATCCAGTACGGCGGCTCGGTAAAGGCAGAGAACGCTGCGGAGTTCTTCAGCCAACCGCAGATCGACGGCGCGCTGGTCGGGGGCGCCAGCCTCGACGCGAACTCTTTCGCCGCGATCGTGCGCGCTACACAGGCCTTGTCTTGAACGACGAACAGAGGGTCCTTGGCTTCGTTAGAGACCAACCGAATTCAACCGTTCGCGACGTGTCGCAGGGTACGGGGGTTCGCGAAAGCAGGCTCATCGCAATACTGCGGAGTTTGGAAGAACGAGGCTGGATCTGGATCAAAATGAACGCTGCGGGCGAAGAGCGTATTGAGGCGAAGTCCAGCAGCGAGCGGCCCGGCCGGTAGTGCCGAAGCGTCTCGTCGCCATCATTGGCCCAACGGCGACCGGGAAGTCGGCGCTCGCGGTGCGGCTGGCGCAGCAGCTCGGTGGCGAAGTGATCAACGCCGATTCGCGACAGGTCTATCGCTACATGGACATCGGCACGGCGAAGCCGAGCGCCGAGGAGCGCGCAACTGCGCCGCATCACCTGTACGACATCATCGATCCCGACGAGCCCTTCAGCCTGCGCCGCTACCTGGATCTTGTGGGCGAGACGCTGGACGGCTGCTGGTCGCGCGGCGTGCTCCCCATACTGACCGGCGGGACAGGCCAGTACGCCTGGGCGTTGCTCGAAGGCTGGCAGGTGCCGCGGGTCGCGCCGGACCTGGCGTTTCGCGCGGAGCTGGAGGCGCGCGCCGAACGCGAGGGCCCGCAATCGCTGGTCGATGAGCTGGAGCGCGTCGATCCTACGTATGCGGCGCGCGTGGACACGAACAACACGCGACGCGTAATCCGTGCGTTGGAGGTCTATCGCCGGACGGGTCGCCCGCTCTCGGCCTGCGCGACACGCATTCCGCCCGAGTTCTCATGGACAGCGATCGGTCTGACGATGCCTCGCAACGAACTGTACCGGCGGATAGATGAGCGCGTCGATGGGATGATGGCAACAGGATTACTCGATGAGGTACAGGGCTTGATCGAGCGCGGGTACGGCCGTCACTTGCCATCGATGTCGGGCATCGGCTATCGACAGCTCTGCCAGCATCTCGCAGGCGAGCTAACGCTGGACGAAGCCACCGAGCGAGTCAAAACGGCCACTCACCGGCTGGCGCGTATGCAAGCGACCTGGTTCCGGCGCGACGACGAACGCATTCACTGGCTCGATGTCTCAACCGGCGATCCCTTGGCGGAATCGCTCCGTATAGTAGAATCAGAACTGTGACGACGAAGCACTATCGATTTACCGCCATCCTCCTGCCGGAGCGCGACCCCGAGTTCGCCGGCTACTACAACGCGATCGTGCCAGCGCTACCGGGGTGTGTTAGCTACGGAGCCACGAAGGAGGAGGCGCTCCGAAACATCCACGAGGCGATCGAAGGCTACGTTGAAGACCTTGAGGTTGAGGGTGAACTTGCGTGACCAACGAAATCGACACCTACACGAAAGAGCTACGCCGCATCTTCGACCGGCTGTACGTCGCGCTCGACGGCCTGTCGGAACAGGAACTCAACTACCATCCGCCCGTCGCAGAAGCGAACAGCATCTACGCCATCGCGACCCACACGCTAGGTAACGCTCGCGCGTGGATCCTGGGCATCTGTTGCGGCCAACCAATCGAGCGCGACAGGCCGGCGGAGTTCCGCGCGCTCGGCCGCGACACAACACCGATAGTCGACAACGCGCGCGCACTCCTCGAAGATATCGAGCTGTCGCTGCGAGCGCTCCAGCCACAGTCGCTCGATGAGCTCCGCGAGCCGCTTCAGCAGCTCTGGGGAGCGGGCACCTCGCAGCCCGTCACCGGCCGCGAGGCGATCCTGCACGCCATCTCCCATGCAGCGGAGCACGTCGGCCACATCGGCATCACGCGCGATCTCGCGAAGGCGGCTCTGGGCACGTAGGTATGCAGTTCGTCAAGCTCCACGGGGCCGGCAACGACTTCCTCGTCGTCGATGCGCGCCAAATCGATCGAGATTGGTCCGCGCTATCCGAGGCGATCTGCCATCGCAACCTGGGTGTGGGCGCCGATGGGCTGTTGCTGGTCAAGGACTCGACGTCCGCGCCGCTACGAATGGTGCTCTACAACGCTGACGGGTCGGAGGCGGAAATGTCGGGCAACGGCATGCGCTGTTTCGTCAAGTACGCCGTCGATCGCGGTCTCGTACAGCCGGTGGACGGCAAGCTTGCCGTCGAAACGCTGGCGGGGGTACTCACGACCGAGGTCACGATCGAAGACGGTCGCGTGCACTCCGTCCGTGTCGGCATGGGCAAGCCGCGCTTCGCGGCGCAGGAGATCCCTGTCGCCATCGAAGCCGAGCCGCCCATCCGGGACTATCCGCTGAACGTCGACGGGCAGACGATCACCGTCACGTGCGTGTCGATGGGCAACCCGCACGCCGCCCACTTTGTCGACATTCCGGTGGACGATTACCCATTGCTCGAGCTCGGCCCGAAGGTAGAGCACCACCCGCTGTTTCCTCGGCGCGTCAACTTCGGCGTGGCGCGCGTCCTTGCGCGCGACCGCATCGAAGCGCGCGTATGGGAACGCGGCGTTGGCGAGACGCTGGCGTGCGGAACCGGCGTTTCAGCAGTGTTCGTCGCAGCGCGGCTCGCTGGACTCGTGGGCGACAGCGCCGTCGTGACGCAGCCGGGCGGCGATCTCGTCGTCCAGTGGGACGGCGAAGGCGAAGTGTTCTTGAGCGGCCCCGCCGTTGAGGTCTTCGAAGGCGAATGGCCAGAGTGACGAACCCGCAGACGCAAACCTGCGCGTTCTCGAAAGCGCAGCACGGCGCGATCCGGCGCGTGCCATTGACCGAGAATGAAGTTCGCGCTATCGAGCGCACCCGGCCTGAACTCATCGGCGTCGATGGCGAATCGGTGCTAATCGCGGAGCCGTGCGCTGGCCGGATCGACTTGCACTACGCGTTTCCCGACCTAGCCTCGTTCTCGAAGCAGTTCGCGTCGATGTTCGAGCGCGTCGTCAGTCTGTTCACCATTGCCGACGCGCCGTTTGGCGTCAATCTGCGTCTCGGCGACATGAAGCTGCGGCCAAGAGTCGAGCCGGCGTTGTTCGCGCAGGCGTTTGAGGTCACGCGCGAGTGGATGCGCATGGAGCTCGCGGAGTTACCCGCCGGCGAAGTCGATGACTTCCCTGGCGGCTTCACGCTCCGGGCCGCGACGCCGAGGGATGTGGAAAACATTGTGCAGCTGATCTACAACTCCTTCGAGGATCCAACCGTCAACCCGCGTGGGTGGGCCGACGCCGTCGTCGACAACACTCGACTGGTGCGCCTGCTGCAAGATGGGTCATCGAGGGCGGCAGCCCTCCTACATCTACGGCCTGAAGACGCAACCACCGGCTACGTGTCGGAGCTTGCCGTGCACCCAGACTTCCAGCGCCGGGGCCTGGGCGA
>JBKKBW010000083.1:0-1698 GCA_046713635.1 Dehalococcoidia bacterium | reverse complement strand
ACCTAACCGTACCGAACAATAAACTGCCCACCGCCGGCGTAACCTGGGTGTCGGTCTAGCCGACGCATCGGCGGCAAGGCATCCTGCGCGACATGATGGCTCGACAGCTCAACGACATCCACGAGCGCGGCGAAGCGCTCGCGGCGCTCTGGGCGTCGGAGAGCGTCATCTACGGCCGCTTTGGCTACGGGCTGGCTGCTGAAGACATCGAGTTCAAGATCGACCGGTTGCGGACGAAGCTGGCGCGCGAGACGCCAGCCTGCGGCCGGACGCGCATCGTCACGCGCGACCAGGCCCTCGAGGCATGGCCCGCGCTGTACGACACAGCGCGCCGAGCGCGGCCGGGCTTCTTCAGTCGCAACGAAGCCTGGTGGCAATACCACACCATGCGCGAGAAAGACCTCGAGCGGCGCGCCGGCTCTCGCTTCAACGTGCAGTACGAAGTCGACGGCGCGATCCGCGGCTACGCGCGCTACCGGATCAAGCCGGGTCAGGACGGCATGGCCAGCGGCACGGTGACGGTGTGGGAGCTAACCGCGCTGGACGCCGACGCGTACTCCGCACTATGGCAGTACATCTTCGGAGTGGACCTAATCGCAAATATCGAGGCGATGCACCGGCCGCAGGACGAGCCGCTCTACTGGATGCTGGCCGACCCGCGCCGGATGGCGCGCAGCGTTTACGACACGCTCTGGCTGCGCGTGCTCGACGTGCCGGCGGCGCTACAGGGGCGCCGCTACGCGTGGGAGGGCAACCTCATCCTCGACGTGCGTGACCCGTTCTGCCCCTGGGTGGAAGGCCGCTACGAGCTCGAGATGTCGACTGAGGGTGCGACCTGCAAGCCAACGAATGCGGAGCCAGATGTGACGCTGGGCGCCGCCGACCTAGGTGCGATCTATCTGGGTGGCGGAAGCCTGACCACGCTCGCCCGCGCGGGGCGTGTCGAAGGCGATTACGAGGCGCTCCGTCGTGCGGACGTGCTGCTCGGGTGGGACCGCGCGCCGTGGTGCCCCGAAGTCTTCTAGCGCCCCATCGTCATCCTGAGGGGTGAGGGGAAGAAGGACGGGGAGGGGAGCCCGAAGGATCTCAGATACCCACCTGGCAGGCCGAAACGAAGTTGCTCGCTTACCTGTCCTGAGTCATCCATTACTCCCGCCACCTCACTTCGTAAAGCCGTGCCGCGTCCTCGAAGCCCTTGAGCGCCGTTTCGCCGCGGTCCGAGTAAACGTAGCTCTTGCCGGAAAGCAGGTGGCGCAGCGGCTCCGGGATCAGGATTTCGCCTGCGCCCGCCTGCGCGGCGATACGCGACGCCAGGATGACGGTCGAGCCGAAGAGGTCGCCGTCCTCTTCGATGGGCTCGCCGGCATTCAGGCCGACGCGCACGTGCAACGGTTCCCCTTCGTGCGCCGCGAAGGCGCGCTGGAGCGCAATCGCGCAGTCCATCGCTTTGGTGACGGAGCCGAACGATGCCATGAAGCCGTCGCCCATCGTCTTCACTTCCGCGCCGGCGTACTCCTTCAGCGTCTCGCGCGTGATGCGCTCGTGCTCACGCAGGACGTCGCGGCCCTTGTCGTCGCCGAGGCGCTGCATCATCTCGGTGTGGCCGACGATGTCGGTGAAGAGGACGGTGCGAAGTCCAGCGCGCGCTACCGTTGCAACCTCAGGCATATCTGTGCCCACGAAGGCACTGACTTCGCG
>JBKKBW010000082.1:0-7130 GCA_046713635.1 Dehalococcoidia bacterium | reverse complement strand
CATCAACGCGCACGGCACGTCGACGCTGCTAAACGACGCAGCAGAGACGGCGGGGATCAAGACGGCGCTGGGCGAACACGCGTATCAGATACCGATAAGCTCCAGCAAGTCGATGATCGGCCACGCGCTCGGCGCGTCAGGGGCGATCGAATCGATCGCGTCCGTACGGACGATCCAGACGGGCGTGATCCACCCGACGATCAATTACGAGTACGCGGACCCGGACTGCGACCTGGACTACGTGCCAAACGTTCCTCGCGACGTCGATGTGCGGACCGTGCTGAAGAACAGCTTCGGGTTCGGCGGCCAGAACGCCTGCCTCGTCTTCCGGCGCTTCGAGCCTGAGGCGCAGAACTAGCGCATGAAAGTCTTCGTCACGGGTGGGGCGGGCTTCATTGGCTCGACGGTGAGCCGCGCGCTGCTCGATATGGAGCACGACGTGACGGTGTACGACAACCTGTCGCGCGGGCGGAAGGAGCTGGTGCCGGAAGACGCAGAATTCGTGCGCGGGGACATCGCGGACGAAGAGACGATGGTGAAGCAGCTGAAGGGTCACGATGCTGTTATCCATCTCGCTGGCTTCCTTGAGGTCAACGTCTCGGTGCAGAAGCCTGTCGAGTTCGCGGTGAACAACATCGTGAACTCGGTCAAGCTCCTCGAGTCGATGCGGCGCGCGGACGTTGGCAAGATCATCTTCTCGTCGTCGGCGACGGTGTATGGCGTGCCGAAGAGGCTGCCGCTGCAGGAAGACGACCCGGTCGGGATGCAGCCGAGCCCCTACGGCGCGACGAAGGTTTCGGTCGAGACGTTTCTCGGCGTGTACCACCAGCTCTACGGCATGGACTGCGTCGCGCTGCGTTACTTCAACCCGTACGGCCCGAACGAGCTGTGCGATCCGGAGACGCACGCCGTGCCCAACATCGTGCGCGCGACGCTGGAACGGCGGCCGATACCGCTCTACTGGAAGGGCGAGCAGCTACGAGACTACATCTACGTCGAGGACCTGGCACGCGCGCACATCCAGCCGCTGAAGGTGAGCGGGTACGAAGTGTTCAACGTCGGTACGGAAGTCGGGACGAAGGTGATCGACATCGTCGAGACGGTGTTCGACATCGTCGGCTACCGCGTGCCGCTCGACGACCTGGGCGAGCGCCCGGGCGACGTTACGGCGCTCTACTCGTCGTCGGAGAAGCTGCGCGAGCGCACCGGCTGGCGCGCGGAGGTTGGGCTGCAAGAAGGGCTGCGCCGGACGGTGGAGCACTACCGGGCGCGGTTGGGGCTTACCTAGACCTCCCTCACCCCCGGCCCCTCTCTCGCGAGCGGAAGAGGGGAGCTTGAAATCGGGAGCCCGTGAATCGATACACTGGGGTCGCGAGAGGGAATGTACATGGTGGTGAAGCTTGCGACAATCGCGATAGTCCTGGCGGTGGGAGTCGCCGCGGTCTTGTATCCGACGCGTGACGCGGACGCTTGTACTTTTCCTCGCGGCCCTAATCCTCACCCGGCTGCGATCGGGCGGGCGGACATCGCGTTCATCGGTAGGTCAATCGCCGAGCGTCCGTTGGCAGGTGGTGCTTCCTGGCAACATGAGTCGACAGTCGTTGTCGAGTCAGTGATAAAAGGAAATATTGGTGGAGAGGTCGTCCTTTCGCCACTGCCATTTAGCAGTGGCGACTGCCGCCGTGGTCCGCAACTGCCTGTTGGCACCACAGCACTTGTCCTGATGGATAGCTCCTACGGACCTGGTAGGCCCTTCGGACTGGACGTGTACCCTTTGGACAGCATGACGATTGAGAACGACTTCGATGGTGAAACCGAGGCAACGAGTGTCGAGACTGTGCCGCAGGACGCTGGGTTGCCTAACAGTGCCCTTGCCCTGATGGTTACCGTGGCGGCGGCCACGCTAGTTGGCTGTCTAGCTCAGGTTCGGATGGCTCGCGAACGCAACTAGGCTCCCAGCTGTCGCCCTAGGTGTAGGATTCCCGATTCCAGCTTCGTCTGTTGACGGAACGGGACTTTCGGCTACCCTAGCGGGGCTATGACAACAGTACAAGAACCACCAACCGCAACGACGCCAGCAGCGACGGCTAACTTCTCGCTTGACCTGAACGACGAGCAGCGCCAGCTCCAGGAGTGGGTGCACGCCTTCGCCGAAAGTGTCATCCGGCCGGCCGCGCATGAGTGGGACGAGCGCGAAGAAACGCCATGGCCGATCATCAAGCAAGCCGCTGAGGTAGGGATCTATAGCCCCGCGTTTCTTGGCCATCTAACTTCCGACGAGACGGGGCTGATGCTGCCGATCGCGATCGAAGAGTTGTTCTGGGGCGACGCGGGCATCGGCATGTCGATCATGGGAACGGCACTCGCAGTGGCGGCGATCGCTGGCAACGGTCAGCCCGGGCAGATGGGCGAGTGGCTGCCGCAGTGCTTCGGGACAGTCGAGAAGCCGCAGGTCGCGTCGTTCTGTGTCTCGGAGCCTGATGCGGGATCAGACGTTTCGGCGCTGAAGACGCGCGCCGTTTACTATGCGTCGAAAGACGAATGGGTGATTAACGGGCAGAAGACGTGGGCGAGCAACGGCGGCATCGCCGCGGTGCACGTCGTCGTCGCGACGGTGGAACCAGGGCTGGCAGCGCGCGGACAGGCATCGTTCGTCGTGCCGCCGGGGACACCGGGGCTGCGGCAAGGAGTGAAGTTCAAGAAGCACGGCATCCGCGCGTCGCACACGGCGGAAGTCTTTCTTGATGACGTACGCGTGCCAGGCCGCTGCCTGTTGGGTGGCAAAGAGAAGCTCGACGAACGGCTGGCGAAGGCGCGTGAAGGCAAGCGCACCGGCGTGCAGGCGGCGATGGCGACGTTCGAATCGACGAGGCCTTCGGTTGGCGCGATGGCTGTTGGCGTTGGCCGCGCCGCGTACGAGTACGCACTGGACTACGCGAAGGAGCGAAAGCAATTCGGCCGTGCGATCATCCACAACCAGGCGATCGCGTTCGCGCTGGCTGACATGAAGACGGAGCTGGATTGCTCGAGGTTGCTCGTCTGGCGCGCGGCATGGATGGCGCGCCAGCGGAAGAAGTTCACGTCGGCCGAGGGGTCGATGTCGAAGGTAAAGGCCGGCGAGATGTCGGTCTGGGTGACCGAGCGCGCGATTCAGATTTTAGGTGGCATGGGCTACGTGCGAGAGACGCCGGTGGAGCGCTGGCACCGCGACGCGAAGATCTTCACGATCTTCGAGGGGACGTCTGAGATACAGCGGCTCGTGATCGCACGCGCGATCAGCGGCGTGCATATTCAGTAGCCGCGTTCATTCAGCTCAGGTTAAGCCGGCTAGATACCTTCGAGTTGCGCCAGGTGCGCGAGATCGTGGTCCGCCTTGTGGTAGGCGAGCGTGCGGATACTGGTACGCCCGTACTCGTGGTGGCGATACGTGCGTTCCCAGCCTGCATCATCCAGCCGGCGCAGCAGCTCGACGTTGGCTGCGCGTACCGCCGCGAATGCGCCGAGCGATGTCGCGAGGTCGCGGCCTGAATAGCGCATCGCGAGAGCCCAGCGGTCCTGGTCGTAGGGCTGGATATCGGGCTCATCTTCGGCGAGCGTTTGTCCGAGTCGCCAGGCCGTGATGATCTCTGCGTCAGCCAGGTGCGCCGCGATCTCAGCCGGGGACCAGCCGTCAGCTGGCGACCAGCGTTCGATTGGCGCCGGAGCCGCCGTGCGGATCGCCTTGGTGATAAGAGCCGGCGCAGCAGCCAGCCCGGCGAGTAGATCGACCGGTACCTGGACGTCCGATCCGCAAACGGAGCAAAAGTGCTGCACCGTTTCCATATTGGCGTCATTGTAACGATTGGCGTCATTGTAACGGCTACATGGAGAACTGCTTCGCGAGCGGTATCTCAGCGTTGCCGTACTCCCTCCTTTGGCGCGAGGGATCCAGGACAGAGCGGAAGCTCTGTCCCTACGACCTGACTCGAGCGGTCAGACGGTTAGACGCGCTAGCTGGGGCCGCGAAGCAGGAGCGCCGGTGATCCATCCGACCTTCGATCACTCTCTGCCATCGCAGATTGACCCGCCGCTGCAAAGTCCCCTCCGCATAAGGTTCCGATGGTGTACGATCCCGTGGGGATTGGCGATCAAGGCAAAGCACGGATGCCCGAGTCCTCCGGCAATCCTGGCATCGGCACGCGACCACGAGCGCTGGACAGCGTTCACGGCTAATGAAGGAGGATACTTGTTGCGATTTCGAATTCTGCTAGCAGTTACTGCGGCGGCGGTCCTGGTTGGTGCCACGGCCGGGCCGGCGCTGGCCCACGAGTGCTTTAACGCTTCGCGGTCAGAGCGCGGCAATGCCGGAGCCAGCCACTCACAGCGCTGGCTGACTCTATCCTTTGCAGACTTCTTTGCTGAAGAGGGGCTCACACCGACTCAGGTCGAAGACGCGATGGAGCTGTGGGAGGAGATGGGCAATCCCAGCTCGGTCACAATCTTCATCGGCAATCACGTCATTGCCGGAGGCACGCCTTCGATGGAGCTGCTCGGCCACTCGGCCGACGGCAAGGGCATCGATCACCTGGAAGACGCGTTCTTCGAAGACTTCATCACCGTGTTCTGCACGGTGGTTCCGGCCGCCTGTGCGTAACGCGTAGAACGGTCGGCGCTGGAGCGGCAAGGACGGCCGCCCTGCGCTCTTCGCCTTTACACCGTATACACGCGCTCGCTGGGGCCGCGGAGGAGGAGCGCGGACGAGCCGTCGGGGCGCCAGAACGGCCCTACGAGGTTGTCTGACGTCGCGGTGGCGAGCTGCTCGACGCTTGACTCACTGTACTTCAGTAGGACGCCGTTCTCGCCGCAGAGGAGCGCATAGTCGCCAGACGGATGCCACGCCGCGCCGAGGAGTGCGCCCGATGCCTCGACTGCTTGATAGCTGAAGCCGCTGCCGTCGTACGACAGGAGTTTGTTGGCTGCACCGCGGCTTGAGTACGCGTAACCTGCGATGAGGGCCCGGTGCCCGTCAGGGTGCCAGTCGACGGCGACGAAGTCGTCCTCGTCGTCGCTGTGCAGCACCGATTGCAGGTAGACGCCGTCGCACTTGTAGAGGGGATGCGGTCGCGGATAGCCAGCCCAGCGGCTGGCGTACGCTCCCACGAGCGCGTATGCGCCATCGGGGCGCCAGGCCAGCGCCCGTAGCGTGTGCGCGCGATCGCCGGGGATGGGAGACATGGTGGCAGTCGATGGATCGAAGCGCAGCACTGTTCCGCTGTTGCCGATGATCAGCGCGAAGTCGCCGTCGGGGTGCCAGCCGACGCGACGTAGATTCTCGGTCGTGCCTGCTGCCAGCGCCCGCACCTTGTCGTTTTCGAGGAGAAGGAGCGCGCCTCGATTGCCACAGAGCAGCGCTCGCGTTCCAGCTGGCGAAAACGCCGCGCCGCGCAGGTTGTGCTTCGTGCCGGTGTTGATCGCATCGAGACGTTTGCCATCGAATCGGAGCGCTGCGCCGCCGTTGCCAACGATGAGACAGTGTGAACCATCGGGGCGCCACGCCGCCCAGCGGAGCGGCTTGGCGGCCGGCAGCTCGAGCGGCGAGAGGCGGTCGTTGGCGAAGGAGTAGACGTTGGTGGGCATGGCTGTTCCTTTTTGGGCAATGTAGCACGAGACACCAAGTGCTAGGATTCAGGGCTATGCGAATTGGATTCATTGGCGGGACGGGGCCCGAAGGGAAGGGGCTGGCCTATCGTTTTGCGCTGGCAGGACACGAGATCATCATCGGTTCACGTAGTGCGGAGCGCGCGCAGGAAGCCGCAGCGGAGATCGCGGAGCGAGCCTCGGGCGCAAGTGTACGCGGGGCGGCGAACGTCAAAGCTGCGCGCGAAGGCGAGATCGTGGTGCTGACGGTGCCGTACGACGCGCAGGCTGCAACGCTGCCGCCCTTAGCAGAAGCGCTTGCCGGCAAGATCGTCGTGAGCACGGGTGTACCGATGGCCTTCGCCGATGGAAAGGCAGCGATGGTGGCGGTGCCGGAGGGCTCGGCGGCGGAGCAGGTGCAGGCGCTGCTGCCGCGCGCGAAGGTGATCGGTGCGTTCCAGAACCTGGGCGCGAAGAAGCTCTGGGGTGACAAGGCGCTTGACCAGGACGTAATCGTTTGTGGCAACGACGACCGTGCGAAGACGCAGGTGATGCAGCTTGCGGAGCAGATCGTCGGTGTGCGCGGGGTGGACGGCGGGGTGCTGGCGTCAGCGCGCTATGTAGAGGCGATTACCGTGCTGCTGGTGAGCGTGAACAAACGCTACAAGGTGACGGCCGGCGTGAAGATTGCGGGCCTCCCCGATGCCTGACGCGGTCTCCGAGGTCCGCATCATTCCGATCGTTGGGATACCGGAGGTGCGGCCGGGCGACGATCTCGGCGCGATCATTCTCGAATCGGCCCGGCAACAGGGCCTCGCGTTCGAGGATGGCGACATATTGGTCGTAACGCAGAAAGTGGTCTCGAAGGCGGAGGGGCGCATCGTCGCGCTCGACACTGTGCAGCCGGGCGCGTTCGCGGAGCAGATTGCCGAGCAGTGGGAGAAAGACGCTCGGCTCGTCGAAGTCGTGCTAGGCGAGAGTGCGCGCATCGTCCGGATGGGACACGGCGTGATGATCTGCGAGACCAAGCACGGCTTCATCTGCGCAAACGCTGGCGTCGACTCATCGAACGTCGAGACGCTAGGTACGGTAGCGCTGCTGCCCGTCGACTCGGACGCGTCGGCCGAGAGACTGCGAAACCAGATCGAGAAGGCGACCGGCGTTTCGCTGGCCGTCGTGATCACCGACACGTTCGGACGGCCGTGGCGCGAAGGGCACGTGAACTTCGCTATCGGCGTGGCGGGGATGTTGCCGCTCCACGACTACACGGGCGAGCACGACCCGGCAGGCTACGAGTTGCGCGTGACGAGCATGGCCGTCGCGGACGAACTCGCGGCGGCCGCCGAACTAGCGCACGGAAAGCTCGACCGCGTTCCGGTGGCTGTCGTGCGCGGGTACGAGTATCCGCGCGGCGACGGTTCGTCGCGCGATCTGCTGCGTGACGCGGAGAAAGACCTGTTCCGCTAACGGCCACTAGGTGGCGCCCTTGCTATACTAGCTTCGCCCCAGCAAGA
>JBKKBW010000081.1:0-6775 GCA_046713635.1 Dehalococcoidia bacterium | reverse complement strand
GTCTCTACCTCACACAAGAAGGCACCCGCTATAACGACGGGACGGAGACATTCGAGAATAGCCTTGTGCGTATCTGCCCCGGCTTCGTGCCGCCCCCCGGCGTGGAGCCGGGATTTGTCTGCGAAGCACCCTTCAACTTCAGCGCAAATCGAAGCGCTGGGATTGCCAATCCGTCCAACATTCTTTCCGCCATCAACCAAGGCTTTGGAAACCTGTGGGACTTTCAATCCGACACCCAAAGCGGGGAGATGAAGCTCAGTTCGTTCGTGCTTGGTGGAAAGAATGGAAGCATCAACCTCCTTACTGAAAGCGCGGCTACCAAACCGCCTTCGCAGTTTCTTGAAACTCGGAACTCACTCGGTTGTGACTTTGTTCCGGCTTCGTCGGGCGAGGTGGAGATTACGGCCAAGCTTCGCTTCAAGAACGGAAACAAGGCGGCCACTGCTGCAGGCGACGCTACGATTCTGCTGGACGCATCCGCACTGCTTGAGCCAGCGCTTCAACGTTATTACACGCAGGCTACCGGGCGTCAGGTGAATCAAGCACTCATGAAGTACACAAATCTCGCTGAAACATTCAGTCGTCTGCTTCAGATCGGGATTCACGCTCAGGTAGCAACGGTGGAAGAAACTGCGTTCGTGGAGTCTTACTCAGGTACTGATCCGACAGCTCGCTCGCAGGAGCAGGTCAGTCACGTTGGATCGATTTTTTGGAGCGGGCCATTTTCCGACAATGAAGACCTGTCTGGGAGGGTGGTCACTGTCAGCCTTACTAAGGAGGTCACTCAGGGAGTGAGAGAGTTCCTAACAGCCGGGCTCGAAACTCGCACCAGGACCTGGGGATGGGCCATTGGCGCGCAGAACTTGGCGAGCGGCGTTGTACTGGAGGAGATCAGGATCATTCCGCAATAAAGTCAGGAGGAGGTGGACTGTAACGCAATCCTTCCGTGCGAGTCACGCCGCTTCACCGAACTAAACCCGGGCCACTGCTGGCGGCGAGCACTGCTTCTATAGTCGCCAGACGGCGCTACCACGTAGCGCGTCAGCGGATGTCAACACCTACTATCGGCGGATTGCAGATAGCACACTAAGTGGGGATAGTGTGGGTAGGTGCTATTCGAGACTCAGGCTTGTTGCTTCCTACCGAAGTTCGGGGTTGGCATCGCAGGTGATCATGCCAAATTGGCGAGGCCCTTCGCGAAGTCTACAAATGCGCCCCTCTCGCTGATACCGCGGCACTCAACCGTGACGCCCAAAATGATACAACTCCCGACCTTTATCTCATCGAAGATCTCTGTAGATCCCACAGGTAGGGGCGCGTCGCCATCCGTAGGCCGCGGGTACAGAAGGGTCACCTTTTGCTGTCCCGTCGCGTCGGCGAATGCTAGCGCCTCGTAGAGGTCAGAAGGAGCGACGCTGGGTGACTGATCGGCCCGCCCCTTGTACTTCGCGTCTAGGACGGCCAATCTCCCGTCGGCGTGACGCACCAAGAAGTCAGGCACAATAACGACGGGCCTCCCGTCGGCGCGTCGGCCGAGTGTGAATCGAGGATGGTAGCTCACCTGGGCGAGCTTCACTCCGATACGAATCGCTGCGACCAGGAGGTGTTCGAAGGCCAACCAGGTCGTCAGCACGTAACCCGGCGAAGAGTATAGTCCGGGCGCTAGACGGACGCCAAAGCCAGCATTGATCTCATTGGCGAGGTCGTAGCACTGCTGCCAGCGGCGGTGACGCGATGGCACGCGCTGGGTGGGACGCGAAGAACGGAGCGGCTGCGGCCCTAGACGCTGGCTAATGCGCTGCACTTGCCGTTGAAGGACTCCGTCACGCACTTCTGGCGCCAAGAGTGTAGCCGCGCGGGCGATCCGAGAATTATGCTGGTTGCTGCTCGACAGCGCCAAGCGCTGAATCCGGTAGCCATCTGCCCCGGGCATCACCAGCTCCTCAGCCTCAATGTCCCCATCGAGTGACCACTCCGCACTCGTGTCAGGTCGGTATGTCCTCAATGGGCGTCGTCGATTACGTTCGAACAGGTCGACAAATGTCCTTCCGACGAGGCTAGCTAGATCGTCTCGTGCGCCCGCCGAACTCGATATACCCTCTCGGATGAGTAACTGCCCTGAGCGCGCGATGTTCGCCACGACGAGGAAGTCTTCGCGCCAATTGGGCCATGCGTTGCCGAGGAACTTTGGAGCTATCTCGATCTCCAGGTTTGGCAGGAGACGGACAAGGCCGGCAACATCTTCGGCAACGAGCGTGTCACCATCGAGTCGAATCGGCGCAGTGCCGAGATCAAGCACGCGGCGGATGCGCTCACCCTGAGTTGCTACGGACCGTCGAATCAGTTCATGACCGACACCCGCTAGGTCACCTGCTAAGCGAACAAATTGCTCGCATGGCCGGTACTCGACAACGCTGATGCGTGGTCCGGTCACGAAAGGGCCGCGGGTTCAGCAATGGCACGAAGTAGCGCATAGACACCTGCATCGTCATTCGGCGCCGGGTCGAGGAGTTCGATACGCGGTTCACCGGCAAATACGCGGTCGTTGACCTGCCAGGGGTGACTCGGGTTGTGCGATCCGATGTTCCATACTTCGGAAACCGCACGGAGGTCGCCAAAAAACACCTCCTGTACATGCGACTGAATTACGTTCAGACCTTCGGATACGTAGGCAATGGCTGCTGGCACCGAAGTCAATTCCTTAGGATCGTTCGGACCGAGCAAAAGCACACCATGACCTAGGCAGAATTCGCGCCCGCGGCCAAGGGCTATGCGGTCGTTAACCGACTGCCAGGCGCGAAATGCAGCCGCAAACACATCGGCGGGGTTGGCGGCATTCATTGGTAGAGGGTTTGTGCCGTATCCACTGAGGCCGAACTTGTCGAGTACCACTAGAGGATCTGGGTCGAGGCGGTACGGTGCAAAGCGCCGCAGGAAGGCCACGTCGAGTGGTTCCACTGACGTATCGGCCTGGTTCATTGCCGCTACGACGTATAGGTGGTGCGACAAGGCGATTTCAGCGAGCACTCCATCGTCTGAAATGACCGGAAAGAAATGGGTCTGCGGTCCTTGAGTCCCGTCGGCCAGCAGACGCTTGTCGGTCTCAACTGCCACGATTAGATCGCCGAAGATTTGCACTGCAGGCCCTCGGTTCACCTCATCAATCACGAGAAGAGAGGCCCCGTCAGCCTTGAGCGCGTGCTGGTTGGCAAGCCAGCACACGCCATCTCGGATGTGGAACTCCACAGGTCCCGTCCCCGGCCGAGGCTCGATCCCTCGAACAAAATCCCGATACTTAGTGCCTTGGTGGAAGTCGATCGACCAGGTCCCTCGTTCGGTTCGCTCGGGACTGGGAAGCCACTCCGCCACCTCTCCGCCCAACTTAGGGATCGGGATCTCTTCCTGGGGTTCGTATTTCATACCAGCCTTAAGGCAGAATGCGCGACGAACCTCGGTCAAGAGTCGGGTCTTTCCCGTGCCTGGAGCTCCCGTGATCAGTACGTTGTGGCGGTCCCGCAGAGCCCGCAGCACCTCTTTGGCCTCCGTGGAGATATCCATCTCAGCCTCCATGGCAGTAACGCTCGCCACTGATGAGATTTAGCCAGCCCCGTGCCGTAGCACCAGCGCGCCGCTCATCGGTCAGGCATTCGAGAATCGGTTTGGCTACATCGTCGTGCCATTTGTCCCGAAGGTCCGCCGTTGTCGCGTAGAATGCGCGAACTTCAGCGGCATCGTCGAGCACCAGAAGAAGAATGAGCATGCCGTCGCGGGGGCTGGGAGGATTGCGAAGCGGTTCGATCTCATGAATTCGGGCTAAGCGGCCTTCAATCGAACGGGCTTCGGTAGGCGGCCAATATTCAATAACCTGTTCCCGTCGATTCCCATCCTTGTCTTCCCACACGAGGTGTCCACGTCGCACTGGTCTTCCGTGCAGATCCACAGGCTCGGGGAACATTTTCTCAAAAGCAGGGCGAAAGGGAGTGTCGGGGAATCGAAGATCGCGCGCACCCCCACCAGTGGCAGCATCGTTCGACTGTGCTTCCATCTTCCGGAGGTCGCCAGGTACGATCTTCTGCCAGAAGATCAGTACGGGCCGTTGTTGCGCCAACGTCATTCCCCCTCGGCGTACTCGCTTGGAGTATACGCAAACGCGCCGCCACGACGAGCTGCATTTGCCCGCTTGCTGGCGGTGTCATCCGGCGTTTTCGTCAACCGTGCAACCCATGACAGGGCTAGGTCTTTGGTGATGGTCGAGTGGCGTTCGCCGGGAAGTGGTGGCTGGCCCCGGTCAAGCAGAGCAAAATCGTAGAACATCCGCCCTAGGTCGGCAGGTCCTAGGCCCCACGCGATGACCACGCGCGCATCGATCTCGGCTCGCCACTCCCCGAGGCGCCAGCGTTCACTTTTTGTGAGTTCTCTTCCGAGTGAATCGATGGACGCGAGCTGTTTCGCGAGTTGAGCTAACCGGTTCGACAAGCGCGTCCGCGGGACAATTGGTGGTAGGGGCAGTGATCGCAGCACAAAGTAGTTGACGCTTGTCGTAAGAACCCTGCGTGCGATCCAGTCCAATGGCAGGCTGTTAGCGATAGCCAGAAAAAGCCATGACAAGTGCTCATCGTCATCATCTTCGAAGGTAATGGTCGGAACCTTGTTGCCGCATACAACGCCAGCTGGGACCCGAGCGGCTATGATCGATCGCTCATTTGTCTGCCCCGTCACGTCGCAGAAGCCGATACGGGGCCGTTGCGCTCGTTCGAAGGCGGACAACGGGAGCCTGGTGGAAGGGTAGAAGAACTGGGGCTCGACGACGCTTTGCCCGCATGGCCGGGTGTCCCACAGTGCACGGCGGCCCGTACCAAAACGGTACGCCTTCGCGCCGAATCGGTGCTGAGCAATCATACGGCCCTCGACCAAAGGGAGGTCGCCGTGGCGTGCGGAGGTTAAGAAGTTCGAGCGGTCTCTTGTCATGTCAACCTCTCGCACGATCTTGGATACGTATGGCCCCTCTGTGCCATCTAGTCGGGTCCCTCGCTCGTGCATGGCGACGGCGAGGCGCCAGTCGCTATTGCCTCGGACTTCTGGCAGCGTCAGGTCTGGGCGGATGCGACTAATAGTTGTGCGATCGATGCTAGCGCTGTGTTGCACTGTCACTCGGCTCTTGTTGCCCTGTGCATGTAAGAGCTTGATAGAACGGCGCCGGCCGCCTTTTTGCGTTTGCACAACTAGGAACTTGAAACGCGTGTCGATTGCAAAGAACCTTGCCCGGTTTTCGATTACGGTGAAGCTGACGATACCGCACGACTCTAGCAGCTCTCGGCGAAGCTGCTCTGTGCCTTTTGAGCGAATCAACCCAGCTGGCACGATCAGACAACATGTGCCACCCTCGCGCAAGACTTGGTGTGAGCATGCGCAGAAAGCTTTGTACAGATCCAGTTCGCCGTGGCCAGCCAGGGGATATCGGGCCGCTATGGTAAAAGCGTACGCTGCGCGTTGGGCGCGTTCGTCGGCTAGGGCTTCATTGTCGATGGTTCCTAACCCATAGTGGTCTCCATAGTGGCGGTCGCAACCGTTAGTGCGCAGGAATTCATGCCTGGATATCTTCACTTTTTCCCAGGGCGGATTGCCAACGACGACGTCGAATCCGTTTGGCGCAATGTCAGACCATCCTGCGTGACCCTCGATAAGGCTGTCCTGTTGACGGAGGCGTGGCTGAAGCTCGGATATGGAGTCCAGGTCGTCGCACAACGCCGCGAGGGATGCCCTGCATGCTCGCAAGGCCGTTGCATCGGAGTCGGCAGCGCAGACCGATTGTGCAACCAAATCGCCAGCGCGCCTGCGATCTTCACCGGCAGCAGCGATCACCGCCGCGGCCAGCAAGATCCCAGAGCCAGCCGCGAGATCGACGATCCGCATCCCAGCGCTAAGCTTGCAAGCCACAAGGCCACCAACGAACCGGGCAAGGCGAAAATCGGTGTAAAATGCGCCCTGCGTGCGTTGCTTCTCACGGGGCTGCGTTGTGCGACCGAGTGCGGCCAGTGATAGCGGCGCCGGTATGGGAAGGCGTGAGAGCTGACAGGCTAGGGCGGCAGCAAATTGGTCCGCCTTAGCATCTGGAACGTCGGCGCCGCCAAATCGCTCCCGATAGGCAGCCAAGGACCATCCACCAAGGCGACTCGCCGCGCCTTCTATTACGACTAGTCGTGACTCTGGGCCAAGTGATTGCTGGGCAGATGCGAGAATTGATTCTGCGTCACAAAGTATGGCGTTCTCATGTGTATTGGGCGCGCTCACGCAACCATATTCCGCAGCTTGGGGACCCGAATTGGCATGCCAATCTTCGTTCTCCGAATCTCGATGAGGTACTCGGATACTGATGATCCGTTTACTGATGCTTGTTCGTTTGGCCGATAACGTCCGATCGTGCCCAGGGTGTACTCGCGGAGTTTGCCCAAGGAGGCGAGTGCTTGCCGCAAGTCGCTAAGATCCACGTGACCTTGATCACTGTAGGACAGCAGCACCCTGTGCGCCTTGAGGTTCGCGACAAGAGAGCCCAAGGCGTCTAGCGCGCGGGTTTTGTAGCAGAATGGCGACGCCTTGTGCTCCCAGGGACGCAACCCTGTAATCCCATTCACCTGTGGTGTGTCGCCCTCTGCAATCGTCTCAAGTAGATGATAGTACGCCGCGTAGTGCCGCTTCGTATACGGAGGGTCTAGGTAGACTGTATCCTCCGTGGTGGCCTCAATATTGAACACGTCGAGGCATGAAGCCTTAAAGG
>JBKKBW010000080.1:0-2838 GCA_046713635.1 Dehalococcoidia bacterium | reverse complement strand
GTACTGCCCTTCTCGACTATCCTGAACAGCGGGTTCCACTTCCTGCTCAGCATCCCGGTTCTCATCGTCGTACTCCTGCTGTCCGATCGCCATCCGAACCCAACGTGGATCGTCGGCGTACCGCTTTTGGCAGCGCTCCAGCTTGCGTTGCTGATGGGCGTCATGCTGATCGCCGCCTCGATAGACGTATACTTCCGAGATCTAGAGCACCTCGTCGAGGTGTTCCTCAGCCTGCTCTTCTACGTGACACCGATCTTCTACCCGCTGTCGCTCGTTCCCGATAAGTGGCAGCCTGTGCTCAAGATCAACCCGTTGACGTCCCTCATCGAAGCCTGGCGCGACTTGTTCATGAATAATCAGCTCCCCGGCCTCGATCTATGGCCGGCGCTTATCTTCACGGCGGCGGCAATGCTCATTGGGTCACTCACGTTCCAAAGGCTGGAGCCAGGGTTCGCTGATGCCCTCTAGCGACATCGCGCTCCTTGTCGAGCGGCTGTCAAAGCGATATGTATTGCGGGCAGGCGGAGCCCAGCAGCTGAAGGCGGCTGTCCTCACTTTACCTACGATGCTCTCCAAGAAAGAGCCGCGCAATAGCTTCTGGGCGCTCCAGGACATCTCCTTCACGGTAAAGCGCGGCGAATCGCTCGGCATCGCCGGGCCGAACGGCTCCGGCAAAAGCACGCTCTTGCGGGTGCTGGGCAGCATCACGGAGCCGACGTCCGGGCGCGTCGTCGCAAACGGCCGCGTCTCAGCACTCCTGGAGCTTGGTGCGGGCTTTCACCCGCAGATAACCGGGCGGGAGAACGCGCTCCTGAACGCCGTGCTTATGGGGCTCAACCTGCGCGAAGCCCGTGAGATACTGCCCCAGATCGTCGAGTTCTCCGAGCTTGGCGACTTCATCGATCAACCGATGCGAATGTACTCGTCGGGAATGTATGTCCGGCTGGGATTCGCAGTCGCGGTGCACGTCCTGCCCGAGATCCTCGTCCTGGACGAGGTACTCGCCGTAGGCGATGCCGAGTTCCAGAGCAAGTGCTTCGGCTACATGCAGCGGCTGCGCGACCAGGGTGTGACTGTGGTCTTCGCCTCCCATGACCTGCCGGCTCTCCAACGCTACACTGACCGCATGATGCTCTTGGAACATGGCCGGACCGTCTTAGAGGGCCGTCCGGCAGAAGTCATCCACTCGTACTTGACGCGCGTCTTCGGCCCGAGCGCGAAGGCGGGCGCGCGATGATCGTCCGGCTCGACTTCGGGGGCGAGGCGCGGCGCAAGCGTGCCCTGCGCATCGGGACAACGCCGGCACCCGGCGTTGCCCTACAGGCCCATCTGGGAGCGTCGTTGCCGTTCAGGGACGCAAGTGTCGATGAGGTCTTCCTCGACCACGCGCTCGCGCATATCGATGACTTCGCTGGGACGATGGAGGAGCTCTGGCGCATCGGCAAGCCCGGTACGCTCATCCACCTGCGGCTGCCGCACGCATCTTCACCCTGGGCGCTGAGCCGTGACCCACGGCACGCCCATCACTACACACTTGAGACGTTCAACTACTTCGACCCGCGTGTGAACGGGAATGGTGCGTGTAACGCGAAGGCAGTCTACAAATTGGAGCATGCCCGGCTCTACCTGACCGGCGCGCGCGGGCGCCCACGGGGCCTGGCGCTGGCACGGGGCGCGTTCTCGCGTGTTGTCGAAGGCTTCGTCAACCAGAACCGCGGCATGCAGTATCGTTGGGAACGCTGGTTCGCTCCGATCGTCGGAGGATTCGAGGAGTTTTACGTTGTCCTCAGCGTTATCAAACAGCCCGTCTTCGGCTAAGCCAGAATTCGACCTCGACTACTCGATTCACGACTTCGAGGCGGACCCGAACCCCGACAGCCAGTACCTATACCGTCGCATCGAACAGCTTATGATCGAGGAAGGCGCGCTGCCCGGTGGCCGGACGCTGGACGTGGCGTGCGGCGTTGGCAAGATAGCGATGGAGATCGGGAAGCGCGACACGCACAGCTTCGGCCTCGAGCCGTCGAAAGAGATGCTCGATGTGTCGCGCTATTTGTTCTCGGCGGCGGACGTGATCCTCGTGCGCGGCGTCGCGGAAGCACTGCCCTTCGCGGATGGCAGCTTCGACCGTATCGTCTGCCAGGGCGCGCTCGATCACTTCGTGGCGCCGGATGACTTCATGCGGGAAGCCGCGCGCATCCTCGCTCCGGACGGGCGCGTGATCATCGCGCTCGCGAACTACGAGAGCCTCTCCTGCAAGCTTGGACGGCGCTCCCACTCGCTCATTAGACGCCTACTCAGAAGACAGAGTAATTCCTACCGCCCGTACTTCGAGATCCCCCTCGACCACTACCACAAAGGCGATTTGACGTTCGTGCGCAAGCTCGGTGACGGCGCGCTCCAGCTCGACCGTTGCTACGGCGTCTCGCTATTGTGGCTCTTTCGCCTTTGGGGTGGGCGGTCTTCCTGGGGCAGGTTTCTCACATACTGGCCCAAGCCGCTCGCGAGCAGCGCTCTCGTTGTGCTAGACGGCATCGCGCATAGAGCGCCCGCATTGTCCGACATGATCATCTCCGTCTGGAAGCCCAATCGATGACGCAATCGCCGGTGAAGGCGCCTGAACTCGACCTCGACTACTCGGTCGAGGACGATATTCCGGGTGGCGAGCTGAAGCCCGACAGCCGCTTCATCTTTGGGCGCATGCGCGACCTGATCACGGACAAGGCGACAGAAGGGCCGCCCGGCCGCGTACTCGATGTTGGATGCGGCTTCGGCCAGCAAATGATGCTGCTGCGCGAGCGCGGCTGGTCGACCTGGGGCCTGGACGCTTCGTTCCGG
>JBKKBW010000079.1:0-11441 GCA_046713635.1 Dehalococcoidia bacterium | reverse complement strand
AACCATAAGGGCACAGAATCTACGGCTCGCTGTGTGCCTTATACTGTACGGACTCCCCAGCCGGAGGCTCGGAATGGTTGCGAATCAAATGCGTTTCCATCATCGTGGTGTCCCCGCTCACGAGCGTTCACTATGGGAGACATGAGCAGTTCAAACCCCGGCTCCGGTACCCCCGATCGCGACCTTGGCATCGACCTGCTGCGCGGGATCGCGATCCTGGGCGTCGTTCTCTTTCACCTCTGGGGCTTTACTGTAGGTAGATTCGTCTTCCCCCCTCGCCACTCCCAGCTCCTTGGCGAGATAGGCGACCACCTGCAAGACTTTGCCCTGATCCCGGCGCTGACAGCCGCATTCGAGCTGGCGTTTCGCTCCGGGCGCGATGGCGTATCGATGTTCCTGATTCTCAGCGGTACGGCGCTCACAATGGGTGCGCTTAGCGGTGGCATCGGCGACCACCGCGCCTACTATGCACGGCGCCTTAGCCGGCTCATGCGTCCGTACTGGGCTGGTATTGTCGTCGTTCTGCTCAGCCTCCTTCTGCTTGCGATCGTGAAGACAGCTATCGATGGCGGAAGCTTTCGCTACAACTGGACGCACGTCGGCAGAGCGCCCTACTTCGACAGTGACCAACTCATCGCAGGCATCCTGCTGATACCGCGCGCGTTCAGACTCGAATGGGCATTCGCGCCGCCGAACCCGCTCTGGTTCGTGGTCCTGATTTTGCAGTTCTATCTCGTGTTCCCCTACGTGTTCCGCTTTGCGCAGCACGTGGGCATTAACATTGTGCTTGTTGGTTCGCTGCTTGTCTCTATGGCTTCGACCGCTGGCCTACTGCTCTACTATGACGGACAACTCGGCGTCCATGGCTGGATCACCACGATTTGGCTGCCCTTTCGCATGTTCGACTTTGTTATCGGAATGGCAATCGGCTACCTCCTGATGCAACGCCGAGACGAAACCCGGCGATTCGTGGGGGGCATGGGGATGACGGCCGTGTGTATTGTGGGCGGCATCGCGGTATACCTGCTCGGCGCCGCGATCGACGACGATGACGGTTACTACCGGATCCTTGCCTTTCCCCTGATCGCGGCTGGCCTGGCAGCGTTGGCTTTGCCGTTCCTCGTGAAGGTGCCCGGCCGGCTCGAGGTGAGCGCTTTGGGACGACTGCTCATATGGATCGGTCCTATGTCGCTCGCCGTTCTCATCATGAATGAGCCATTTCGCTATGTCGATCATTACCTCTGGGTCAAGGACGTGAGTTGGACACCAGCGTGGTGGTTCTATATCACTGTGATCTATGTGCCCGGCACGCTGATTGCCGCCGCGCTGTTCTCGCGCGCGCTGCGCCTCACGCCTGCCGGCCATCCAACGCAGCTTCTGCGCGACTTCAACGCTTGGAGACGGAAGCCAATGGCGCCAGCACGGGCAGGTTATCCGCAGGCAGAAGCCCCCGGCGATTAGACGGTCGTTCCTACCTATCTCCCCAAGAGGTAATCGAGTTTGTCGAGCGTCGATGCGGCTTCCTCGTCATGGCCGGTCCTGCTCGCCGCACTGGCAAGCGCCTCATACGCCTCTGGGAAGTACGGCCAGCGGTAGGTATCTAGCGTCTTGCGGAACTGCACGAGAGCGGCATCGTGGTCGCCAGCCTCCTGATCGAGCAGGCCGAGTTGATAGTGAATGAAGGGCTCGTAGATGTCGTACGCGCTCGAAGCCTTGGAGACAGCGAGAGCCCTGACAAAGGCAGCGCGCGCTTCGTCCCCTCGCTCAACCGCCGCGTACTCGCGTCCCAGGTCGTAGAAGACATAGCTCTTGTTGGGCAGTGCTTCACTCAGCTCCTGCGCGAGCTCCAGCGATCGCTCGTGCAGGCCTGCGCGAGCGTACGTCCGCGCCAGTGCTGAGAGCATGCCGTGCGCACGTTCCGAGTCGGTCGCACGTTCTGTCTGATAGTCGCGGTAGCCGTCCTCCAGCACGTCGGACAGATACAGCCCATCAGGCGGTACAGGCAGCTCCAGCGGCCCAGCGTTCGTGAATAAGCCATACACGCGCTGCTTGAGCAGGAGCTGAAGCCGTGGATCGCTCAGATCCGAGGCGTACGCAGGATCGAGTAAGAGATCCGGCCCTGAACCTGGCCTTTCGATCGGATACCATGCGCCCTCGTTGACCAAGGGCGGTTCGATGAAGAAGGCCCGCTGGAACGTGTCAATCGCATCTTGGCGACGCCCGGCGTGCTGGTATGCGAGCGCCAGGCTATAGACGTTGTTCGAGCCGAGCGAGTTCCACGGGTCGAGCTCCGCCGCCCGCTCGAACGCGTTGATGGCGGCCGGAAAGTCGCCCTGGTACCAGTACGTCCATCCTATTCGCGCGTGGTTACTAGCTGTCTCCGGCTGAATCTGGAGCAGCCGCAACAGGGTCGCTCGCTCCTGCTCTTCCTGTGCTGTGCGAAAGTGGGCCTGGGCTAGAAGGTCGGCGTAGCCAGCGTGCAGTGGATCGAAGCGTCGCGCGATCTTGATCTCGTCGATGACGGTCGAGAAATCACTATCTAGTCGCGCCTCATTGGCGCGCCGGTAGAACGTCTCGGCAGCGACAGGTCTGACGACCATGCCCAGGAACACCACGACGAGAATCACTATCGCTGCGGGCACTCCGAACGGTTGAACCCGGTCGATGGCAGGCCCAAGGCGTTCAAGCACCGGCGGCTTCGCACCGGTAGCGGCAGGCATGGCCATGCAGTACGCGCCGCCGAGCAGGCCGAGCAGCGCCCAGATACTCAGTGGCAAGTATGCAACGTTTTGACCGAGAGCGAAGAAGCTCCACGCTAGGCCCCCTCCAATGCAGGCGATGGCAACAGTCATCGTCCATCGTTCGGGCGTCAGCCGCTTCAAGATGAGGTTGATCCCGCACCATGCCAGCGCGCCACACAGCCAGAGGAACGGGAGTAGACCAACGACACCCATCGACTCGACAACGAGAAGAAGTATGTTGTGCGGCTGCGCCCAAACAAACACGCGCCATTCTGTCCCACCTCCTCCCAGGAGCAACCGGCGCTCAATGAGTTGCGTCACGTCGCGGAACGGAAACTCCGGAACGTGCTGCGTTCGGGCGTCAAAGCGCCGATCGCCCAGACCCACGCCAACTATCGGGTTGTGCTTGATGTCCTCCACCGACCAGCGCCAGAGCTGCGAACGAACGCCGCGCCCCGTTGTCGGATCGGACACCTCGTCGCGCCATTCAGCTTGGTACGGATTCGGGACGAAGACGATCGCCGCGACTATACTGACGAACGCCAGCGCCGCTAACAACCCGGCTGGGCTAACTACCCGGCGGCGGACTTCGCGCAATACCGGCGGCTTGGCTGAAGCGATCGCGATAACAACGAGACCGGTCGCCAACGCTACCAACCCCGCAGATGAACGGACTGATAGTAGCGATGGGATCACAGGTACGAGCACCGCGAGCAGTCCCGCCCGCGCCAACGGCCGGCGCGTCCAAAACAAGGCGCCGATGACTAGCAAGATGTCGACCGCGAGCGCCAGGCCGATCGTATTCGCGCCGATCAAGCCGTAGAATGTGAAGCGCATCCGGACGGCGAACTCAATTCCCATGTGATCGGCGATTTCGAACATCTTCACCAGATGGGCGATCGCCATCCCGACTGTTGGCAGAACGACCGCCGCCCATACCAACCAGATCTGTCGCTGATTTCGGACGAGCTGGAACAACACGAGCGCGAGCAGTACCAGCGCACCAAGTCTCGCAAGCACGACGAGGCTGTGCTGGACATATGCCGCTGTCCCTGTGACGAGCAGGCCCGCCAGCAGGAACCCCACGAGCGGCAAGCCAAACGGCGTCCAGCGAAATCCCGGCAAGCGCTCCTCACCACGTTCAGCGAGTGCGTAGGCTACCATCACGAGCACGCAGCCCAGCATTAGTGGCGCCCCGATATCGAGTTGCAGCACCGGCTCGAAAAGCGGTGCCAGGAATACGATCTGCACGGCAACAGCGGTCTCCAACATCCGGCCGCGAGTATGGCCGTAGAGCGCCACGAGGGCAACCACGCCTGCATGAACGGCGAGAAAGTACACGGAAAGGTCGGTGAAGAGGCCCGGCACAAAGTCTGGCTGGTCCGGCGTCGGCTGGAGATGAAGATCGGTTTCGTGTAGTGCCAGCGTTGTGTAGACGGAGCTCATGATGAGCAGCAGGAAGTAGATCGGGTGGAAGGACAGCTGGCCGAAGGGCGGCATCTCACCGTTTCGCCTCGCCCAGTAGATGCGACCTCCCATCGCGAACAGCCACACGCCGATCGCAACCCCGGCGACCTTCGGGCCGAATCGGTCACCGGGCGAGTCGAGCGCCATCCATACGAACGTCGTGGCGACGCCGATTACGAGGAAGAGGGCGCTGGCACGCACGAACGCGCTCGTACGAGGCGGGGGTGGTGCGGCACTAGTCACGAGTCGGCTTCTGCAGAAGCACCTGACAGTTCCAGGTCAGAAACTCGCGCGCAATCGGTACCCGGCAGACGAACGCAAGGCTCGGGTAGTAGCGTGGCCGAACGTCCAACATTTGGAACCCCGCCGCACGCATCTTCCTGAGCGTGGAGCCGATGTGATTGGGCCAAAGAGAATCGAAGGGCACCTGAATGAATCTCTCCTTGTGCTTCATGCGTCGCGCCACTCGATAGCCGAGGCGCGCCCCCAGATAGTGGTACGGCGCGAAGTCGTGCCCGCCATGGGGTGAAAGCCAGTTGGTCCAGGTGATGTACGCGAGGCCGCCGGGCCGCAGCGCGCGAAACGCCTCGTCGAAGAAGAGGCGTGGTTTGGGCAGATGACAAACTACGTTGACGCTCACAACGAGGTCTAGCACGCCGTCCTTGCATGGCATAGCGTTCGCGTCTCCAAGGAACACTCTCAGCCCATCTGCACGAGCGTGGTGAACTGCCGGCAGGCCGATGTCAAACGTTGCGACGTCAGCGCCCTGCTCCTCCAGCAGCAAGGCCGTCGACGCGCGCCCACAGCCTACTTCAAGGACGCGCGCACCCTCGATCGTCAAGCCCTTACGCGCTATCCACTCGACCGAATCACGCGATGCCTCAGGAAGCAATTCGCGATAGGTAGCGCTCGTGCCCTTGCTGGCAACCATCCGGATGATCTCCGGCAACGATCTCACCGCAACGCTCCGAACCTGCTCACGGACACCCAGGGTAGCAGGCTACTCTTAATCGAGAAACGCGGCCACTCTACGAAGCGCGGCGTGTTCGCGTGAGCAACGCCTAGGGCCAAGCTAGGGTGCGGCGATCGGAACTTCAGACTCCGTCGCTTGAGGGGATGGACAGACAGATTCCAGCACGCTCAGGAAGTCGCGTGCCGTCATCTCCCAGTCGAACTGCGCGGACCAACGAAGCGCCGCAGCCGCCAGCCTCTGCCGCAGTTCGCCGTCGATCAGCAGCGTCCGGACCTTTGCTCGAAGGTCGTCGTAGTCTTTGCCGAGGAGGCCGGTCTCGCCTTCTCGGATCGATTCGTTTAGCCCCGGCACATCGAACGCGACAGCGGGCAGGCCACAGGCGTTCGCTTCCAGCACGGAGATGCCCCAGCCCTCGTTGAGCGATGGCATGACGAAGACCCAGCCTGCCTGCAGTAGCTTGACCTTCTCCTGCTCGTCCACGTAGCCGTGGAACGTCACGCGATCCGCTACGCCTTCCTCCACCGCTAAGCGTTCTAGGTAGTGCCTGTCCTCGCCAATTCCAACGATGTCGAAGTGGATGTCAGGAAACTCGGGTTCCAGATCGCGCGCCAGGTGGACCAACGTCTCAAGGCGTTTGTAGTGACGCAGGCGGCCAAGATACACCAGGTGCGTCGGGTCGGGCTGTACGCTGTTCAAGCCGTAGAGCCGGTGATCGAGGCCGGGCCGGATCACTTCGATCCTCGCAGGATCGAAGCCAACGTGCTTTAGTTCCTGGCGCGTCGATTCGGAGATCGCCACCACGCGCACGCCGCTATACAGCATGCGGACGACAAAGCGCTCGATGAACCAGCCGATGGCGGCTAGCGGCCACGGTAGCTCGACGAACCACTGCTTGAGGTGCACATGATGAAACAGCAGCACCTTCGGTGAGCGGCAGTAAAGCGGAGTGAGCATCGGCAGTCCGTTCGCTACGTCGATCACCACGTCGAACTTGCCGCGCAAATGACGCAAGTAGTGCATCGCAGCCCGGAGGTAGACAGTGAAGCGCCCTCCGCGGCGGATGATTTCCACGCCATCGATCTCGGTATCGATGGGAGCGCCGGGGTGGCGAATCGGATAGCCGCCGCCGAGCATGGTTACCTGATGGCCCTGCTGCACCCAGCGCTTGGCCTGCTCGTGGATATTAACCTCACCGCCGCCAGCCCACGGATGCGCTATGTCGCGCCAGTTGACAATCAGGATCCTCACGACGCCGTCTCCGCGAGCTGACGCTTTACGCGATAGGCCATCAAGTTAGACGGCGAAGGCTCCTTTTCGGCGATAAGCAATACGTTCGTCGCGTAGCGCGGCCCCAGCAGCCTCATCGCTGCGTGCTCCAGCGGATACGAGGCGAGGATCCCCAACCGGGCGAGAAGCATGGCGGGAGCAGCAGCGCGCCCGAGCCAACTCGCCGTAAACGCTGGCCGGCGAGCGGCAGAGCCTTCCTTCATCTCATCGGCTGTCGATATCTTGCCGCCCCGAGATGGCAATAGCTTCGCGAGCTTGTAGCCTAGCCGGATCAGAGGATAGTACGCTTGGCCTTGGACGATGCGCACCTTGAGCCCTTCTTGTTCGAGAAGTTTGGTCCATGATTCGAGCGTCCGCGGGTACAAGTGCGCGCCTGGAGCGAAGGCTCGCACGATCTCGATAAGGAACGCCGTGCCGCCAGTACGCAGCAGCCGCGAGATTTCGGCAATCGCGCGTTCTTGATCCTCGTAGGGTATGTGCTGGAGCACAGTGACTGAGACAGCCATATCAAACGTCTCATCTTGCAGCGGAATTTGCGAAACGCTTCCTTGCACTCGGCGGCTCTTGGCCGGTGCCGCCGCGCGTAGCATGTCGCGCGAGATGTCCACTCCCACGACGTCCGCGCCCTTGTTGCGCAGCCAACGCGACCAGCGGCCAACACCGCATCCGAGATCGACCACGCGCATGTCTTCGCCGTTCAACTTCGCAGCCTCCCAACCGCGCTCGAAGCATGCCATGTGGCTGTGCGAAAGAAACTGGTTAAACCAGGAAGGCGCGCCATCAAAGCAGATCGCGCCCAGCGGATCATCCTTTGCATACGAGGACCCCACTGTGCGCCAGTAGCGCGCAGGCTCGAACCTTTCGTTGCTCATAGCGCCACCCTCGCTGCTTGCGTCTCTGGAACGCGGAACAGCGAATCGAATAGCTGTAGATAGCCGTCGAACGTTCGCTCCCATGTAAAGGCGCGGCTCCGTTCAACTGCGCGCAGCGCGTAGCGATGGCGCTCATCGGGATCGCTGAGCGTGCGTAAGATCGAAGCAAGACCCTCCGCATCGCGAACAGCGAAGGTGAAGCCAGCATCACCCACAACGTCGGAGACGCCTGGCAGGCGTCCAGCTACGGGCACGCAGCCTGCCGCCATGCCCTCGATCAATGTGATCCCGAACGCCTCGAGCTTGGACACGGACGGCAGCGCGATCACGTGCGACTCGCCATAGAGATGCTGAATGTCACTATCTGACATCGGTCCCAAGAAAGAAACGTTCCGCGCGCCCAGATCGTTCGCGAGCGCCTCCAGGCGTTCTCGTTCTGGCCCTCGCCCGACGACGAGCACGCGAGCTTCAGGGACGCGTCCGGCGGCTCGAATCAGCACATCGACGCCCTTATAGGGCCGGAGCTGGCCCACAAACAGCACGGTATAGCGGTCGTCCTTCTCGCGCAGTGCGACAGGGCCGGGACGGTCCGCACCCCATGGAATGACCGTCGCCTTCTCCGGCGCGCCCACGAGCACTGAATAGCTTGGCGTGGTGACCACGATGTGGTCGGCCAAGCGCGCCAAGCGATGCGTGAGCCAGTTATATGCTCCGCAGACCGGCCCCAGCCGCGGAAAGTCGATGTCGAAGTGGTGGGTGTAGACGACCTTCGTACCGTGGCGCTTTCGGAGCCAGAGAAGCGGAAGGAGCGCATCACTAAAGGTCGGGACGGGACCGTGCAGCGAAACGACGTCCGCGTCCGCGAAGCGCTTCCGCAAGGACAGCCAGCGCGGTACGAGACCCGTCAGCCGTACTTCGCCTACAGTGTGACGGCCTGTATCCTCGATGGAGAACACATCAACAGCGTGTCCCGCCGCGACCCACGAGTCGCGCAGCTTCCCGGCAGTGCGCGCAATGCCGCTCAGCATGGGCGGCGTCTCCGATATAGCTAGGACAATCTTCACGGAAGCTCCTTAGGGCCTTCCGTGGCGCTGAGAGCGTCTATCGCGTCAGTCGCCTGCGCGCTTGTAGTCACTGTGCCGGCCGCGCGCTCCCTGCGGATGCGGCGGTTTATCTGCACCACGATGCGAAACGCTTCGAACACGATGCCGAGGGATATCTTCGATGCGCCTTGCGTCCGGTTCACAAACTGGATCGGCATCTCCGCGATGTGAAGCTTGCGGCGTCCGTATTCGGACTTCAGCTCCAATAGGAACGCGAAGTTGGAACAGCCAAACTCCCGGAAGGGTAGCTCGCGAAGCGTTGATGCTCGATGCAGCATGAAGCCCGAGGTGTAGTCCGAGAAAGCTCGGCCCAGCATCACGCGCGCGTACCAGTTGCCACCCCGGCTGAGCAGATGGCGCGCAATGGGCCAGCCCTCTATCCGGCCGCCGCCCGAGTAGCGCGTGCCAATGACCACGTCGGCGCCTGTCTTCTCCGCAATGTTCAGCATCCTCGGTACGGAGGCCGGCGGATGAGAGAAATCGGCGTCCATCTGGACAACAAAGTCCGCGCCTTCGGCCAGGGCTAGGGTCATGCCGTCCATGTACGCGGTCCCAAGGCCGCTTTTCCGCGCCCGGTGGATTCCGCGGACACGATCGTTCTCTTGCTGAAGCCTATGCACAATCTCGCCTGTACCGTCTGGCGAGTTGTCGTCTACAACAAGGACGTGAAACTCGGGTCCAAGAGCAAGGACCTGCGCGATGAGCGCCTCAATGTTTTCCTTCTCGTTGTAGGTCGGGATAACGGCCGTGCACTTCATGATAAGTACCCCAACTGGCGGAGGCGCTCTTTGACCTTCTCTTCTTGTTCGGCGGTGTATCCGGGCGTCTCACCCTGGTGGGAGCCATTCGTCTGCTCGTACATCACCTCCACGGTCGCAGCCCGTGATCCTTCGGCAAACGCTTCTGTAAGCACCCGTCCATCCATGTGTGTTGGCACAGGCAGGCCGAGCAGATGCAACAGGGTCGGTGCAACGTCCACGATATTCGGGTTGTCGACTGCGCGGCCCTTCGCGATGTCGGGACCACTCGCCAACAAGATGCCATTCATCCGATGGCCCCCAGAGCGCGTCCGCAGGTTCGGCGCAACTATCTTCCGGCCGCCGGCGAGTATATCGAACGCCCAGTACTCCATATCGCGCCAATCGATGGTAATGTCAGGCGCGTCATCAACGTGCTTCCCGGAGAATACTTCCTCTTTAAGGTGCACACGGTCGACCATCGGCTCCCGCGTATCGGGATCCTTCATCTTGAGAAGCTGCTCGACGATCTCAGCGCGCAGCTCGTAATATTCTGCGCCCGGATCGACGATGCCTTCAGGCTCACGACCGCGCACGTTCAAGAAGATCTGTCCGATCTGTCCACGGGCGTACGCGCGCGTCGTGGCCCAATCGACATCAGCGTACGAGAGGAAGAACGACGAGAAGATCCTGCTCTTCGTCTCTCGTGACGCGCGCGTGAAGATCTTCTCGATGCCAAAGCGCCCAAGCACGTTCATCACGTTGTCCGCGGTCAGTCCTAGATCGAACGTGAGCTTCTTTAGCCGGCCAAGCGGGCTCTGGTTGAAGCGCATGAATCCCAGGCGATGTAACCAGTTGCTCAGGTGCACCATCTTTGTTTCGCGGCCAAAGCCGTGATCGCTCACTACAAACGTCGTCGCGTCTGGGCCGGCCGTCTCCATGAGGCGAGCGATCGCCGCGTCGCATTCTTCGTACACGCGCGGAATCAGGTCGCCGTACAGGCGGTTCTCCTCGTCGGTGTAGTCCGGGTGCCCCGGGTCCATGAAGCGCCAGAAGTAATGCTGCGCCAAGTCTGTCGAACGGAATACGAGCTGGTAAAGGTCCCAATCGCCTTCGCCCAAGAGCTTGTGGTTCGCCTGCTCCTGCACGCTCATCACGGCGAGAATCGCTTCCAGCGTCTCCTGCTCTTTTCCGCGGTGATACCATTCGTCCAGCTCAATGCGATAGCCCATCGCATCGAGTTCGTGCTGGAGCTCCGCCGGATACGTGTATGGCGCGCCGGGCGGCGTCATCATATCTGTCACCATGACGCCGTTGATCGGCACCGGGGGATAGCTCATTGGCACATTTACTGAAGCAATCCTGCGGTTCTGGCGGGTAAGTATGTGGGGCATCGTTTCCGTCTTTATCGTCGCGCCATTGGCGGGGATCGGATTGTAGCCGCCTGGCTGGCGCGAGTAGAAATCGAAGACGCCGTGCTTGCCCGGGTTGCAGCCGGTCAGCAGCGAAGCGAAGGCAGGCGGCGTGAATGGAGGTATCGTCGACTCGAGATCGGCGGACGCACCCTCATCAATCAGGCGCTTGAACGTCGGCAGGCGGCCCTTCGCACAGAGCGGCCTGATAACGTCTAGTGTGCCTCCATCCAGGCCGATGAGCAGGACTTTACTGCCCACGAAACCTCCTACCCGCGGTACGCTGTGCGTATCGCTTTTGGCGGGGACTAGAAAAAACGACCGCTTCCGGGCGGGAACCGCTGCGCGGTACGGATCGGAAGGCGGCAGACGCAGCTAAACCACCAGCTATGGTAAGATAATAATCCCGTTTCCGAATCTACTTGTCAAGCTGCGTGTGCGCTGACCTCTACAATGGAAATGAGACTAGGGGGCAGACCGTTACAGCGAAGGAACGTACACAAGCAAGAGCGAAGACGGACGTCGGAAGCGGCCAGGAGACGAAGAATGACGATGACATCGGATCGCAGTGCGGAGGAGATCCGCGCGGCCATTGCTCGCATACCTAGGTGGCGCCACTCCATCGAAGTAGTCCCTGGTATCAGCACGCCGGGCGATCCGACCAAGCGTGTCCTCCGAAGGCTTCGCCTTCCCGCTGACCTCACGGGCAAGAGCGTCCTGGATGTCGGTTGCTCGGACGGGTTCTTCTCGTTTGAAGCTGAGCGCCGTGGCGCAAGCCGCGTGGTCGCGTTCGATGAGTGGAGCTCGCCCTTCGTAGATAGGCCCGCGGGGTTCGACACCGTCCACCAG
>JBKKBW010000078.1:0-5830 GCA_046713635.1 Dehalococcoidia bacterium | reverse complement strand
CAGCAGGGCGTGACCGAGAAGGGTGCCACGATGCGACTCGGCTACTATCCATGTCGGCTGGAGCCGGGCACGCTGGCGCGTCGCGCGTACGGTCAGGACGAGATCCAGGAGCGCCATCGGCATCGCTACGAGTTCAACAACGCCTACGAGCAGCAACTGGCGGACTCCGGGCTGATCGCTAGCGGTCGTTCTCCCGATGGCTCATTGGTCGAGATATGCGAGCGAACCGATCACCCATTCATGATCGGCACACAGTTCCATCCTGAATTCCTGTCGCGGCCGCTCCGGCCCCACCCACTCTTCCGCGACTTCGTTCAGGCCGCCCTCCAGCACGCTGGCCAGCTCGCCGCTGCTCCGGAAGCCACAGTCTCAGTCCCCTCCGACGCGCTAGTGGCTGGCGGTGGGTCATAGCGAAGGTCCGTCATCGACCCGCCGGGCGTGGCGGTACAATGAAGACAGCCCTGAAAACAGCAGCCGACACGTCTGAGGAGTAAGCTATGCGTCTCTTTCTCGACACTGCCAACATCGATGAGATCCGGAAGGGTGTCCAGATGGGCATCCTGGCGGGAGTCACCACCAATCCCTCCCTGATGGCGAAGGAGAAGGGCGTGACCTATCGCGAACGGGTTGTCGAGATTTGTGAGGCGGTCCGAGGGCCCGTCTCGGCGGAGTGCGTGTCGCGCGAGTTAGACGAGCTTGTTGCCGAAGCGCGGGACGTGGCGACCTGGCACGAGCACGTGGTGGTGAAGATACCGATCGACGAGACTGGTCTTGAGGCAACGTCGATCCTGTCACGCGAAGGAATCAAGATCAACATGACGCTGATCTTCTCAGCCAACCAAGCTCTTCTGGCGGCGACCGCCGGGGCGACGCTAGTCAGCCCGTTCGTCGGGCGAATCGACGACGCCGGGCAGGACGGCATGGAGGTTGTTCGGGAGGCGGTCGAGATTTTCGACCGATACCACCTACCAGCCCAAGTGTTAGCCGCCAGCATTCGCAGTCCCCGCCACGTGATCCAGGCGGCTCAGGCCGGGGCGCCCATCGCCACGGTGCCGTTCTCGGTGCTGAAGGCTATGGTCCGGCACCCGCTTACAGACACGGGGATCGAGCGCTTTGTGGAAGACTCCAGGGGCTACCAGCGGGAGGGTCTAGCCGAGCGGGCCAAGTCTTGACATACCCGCCCCAGATACGGTATTTGAGTAGTACCAAGTTGGGCAGCATTCAGCTGTAACCACCCGGCGCCACCAGACATCTCCCGGCGGCGGCCCCTACAGAATCGAACGCCCCGTAACGATACGTTACTTGGCCCACGCTTAGGCGTGAAGCTGCGCTAGAACGGAGCCCCCAGTTGACGATTGCCGAATTAGAGACGAAGACCCGCGACGACCTGCTCGACCTCGCGAAGCAGATGGGCGTGACCGGCGTCAGCTCCCTTAAGAAGCAGGACTTAATCGTCCGTGTCTTGCAGAAGCAGGCTGAAAAAGAAGGCAACCTTTTCGCTCAGGGCATCCTCCAGACCGTCGACGACGGCTATGGCTTCCTTCGCGGCGAGACCCTTCTGCCCACGGTGAACGACGTCTACGTCTCACAGTCTCAGGTCCGGCGCTTCGCGCTCCGTACCGGCGACATGGTGATGGGCCAGGTGAGGGCGCCCAAGGAGAGCGAGAAGTACTATGGCCTCCTCCGCGTCGAGGCGGTCAACAGCATGGACCCGGAGATTGCCAAGCAGCGCCCTCACTTCGAGAACTTAACCGCCATCTTCCCGGACAAGCTGATCGACCTGGAGTCGGGCCGGTCCGGCATGGACGATCTGTCTCAGCGCGTCATTAACCTGATTGCGCCCATCGGGCGGGGCCAGCGCGCCCTCATTGTCTCCCCGCCGAAGGCCGGTAAGACGTTCCTTCTCAAGGCCATCGCGCATGGCATCATGGCCAACTACGAAGATGTCCACCTCATGGTTGTGCTCATTGGCGAGCGGCCGGAAGAGGTGACGGACATGAAGCGTTCGGTGCAGGGCGATGTCGTGGCGTCGACGTTTGATGAACCAGTCGAGGATCACACGCGGGTCGCCGAGATGGCGCTCGATCGCTCGAAGCGCCTTGTCGAAGGCGGCCAGGACGTGGTGATCCTGCTTGATAGCATCACTCGCCTCACCCGCGCCTACAACCTGGCGATGCCGCCCAGCGGTCGGACGCTCTCCGGCGGTATGGACCCGGTGGCGCTCTATCCACCCAAGCGCTTCTTCGGCGCTGCACGAAACACGGAAGAGGCGGCCAGCCTTACCGTCATCGCGACGTGCCTTATCGATACGAACAGCCGGATGGACGAAGTCATCTATGAGGAATTGAAGGGCACCGGCAACATGGAAGTGCACCTTGACCGTCGCTTGGCCGACCGTCGCGTCTATCCATCGATCGACATCGCCCGCAGCGGCACCCGGCGCGAAGAGCTGCTAGTGGATGACAAGACCCTGCAGCAGATGTGGCTGGTGCGTCGCATGATGGCGATGATCGGTAGCAACTCTCCGAATCCGACAGAGGCGACGGAACGCCTCCTGGAGCGGATGTCCCGAACGAAGAACAACGCGGACTTCATGGCCACGCTCAAGGACGAGCTGTAGGCGTAAGCGCGCTCCCACGACTGCTCCCCGGCCAAAGCCTGCCGCACTTCCAAATCCTGGCTGGATGACCCCTTAGGGCCGTCCGAAGCGCTAATAACATAACCATCTACTTTCTCTATCAAAGAATTACAGCAAGGTTCAGCGAAAACCGAACATAGCTTCTACAGATTCGGTTGACCGTGACTTTGACCAGGTGTAGATTCATACGGGCTGAGGGAACAGCCCACGCGGGGGAATACGAAGGAGTCGTTATTCGACTAACTAACGACCAGGGTCCATTCGGCGCGGGCGAGGCTGCGGAACGACCGGCGAGCCCGCACTTGTTGCCTGGGACACTTCGCTTCAGCAAGGCCCGGAAGCACCGGAGGCCGATGCTGCACGGGGTGATGCTCGGGCTTATTGGCATGGGCGTACTCCTGGCCGTCTACTTTCCGACGACGCTCTCGTTCCAGACCAGCGAATCAGTAGCTATCTCCGGGCTGTCCGTCCCCAACATCGGCGTCTCCCGGCAGGTCGAGCCGGTTCTCTCCTCTGTCGTGACGACCAACACAGTGCGCCGCGACGAAGCCGAGGGCGGCGCGAATGCGGTGGCAGGTGAGACGGCAACGCCCGAGGACCAGGACGGTGAAGCATCCGAGGCTGGGGTCGCTGCTGCTCCGGTCAACTTCTCGCTCTACACAGTGCAAGAAGGCGATACGGCGAGTTCGATCGCGGCGGCGCATGGAATAAGCCTCGCTTCGCTCCTCTCCGCTAATTCTGACCTGCGGGATGGTGAGATGATCGGTGTCGGCCAGATGCTGGTGATCCCTTCGGGCGATGGGGTCATCTACTACGTCCGTTACGGCGAGACGCTGAGTGATGTTGCCGAGCGCTTTGGCGTGACTATCGACGAGATCCTCAACTGGCCGGGTAACGCGATCTCTTCACCGGACCAGGTATCTGAGAATCAAACCATCTTCGTCCCGGGCGCTTCGGCGCCGGTGTCGGTGGTCGCCGATCCGACGGCTACTGAGCCGCCTGCGACCGAGGAACCCGCCGCGGTCTTTGCTCCCCCAGTCTCGGCTTCCGAGCCAGACCCGGCCCTTGTCGCAAGCTCCGGATTAGTGTGGCCGGTGTACGGGCCGATCTCCAGCTACATGGACTACTCGCATCCGCTGGGCATCGACATTGACTTGTACAACAACCCTGGTGCGGCCATAGTCGCGGCGACGTCCGGTACCGTGGTCTTTGCCGGCGGCGATCCGTGCTGTTCGTACGGCTACCACGTGATCATCGTGAGCCCTGACGGCATCGAGACGCTCTATGCGCACTTCTCCAGCATCGCTGTTTCGTCGGGCCAGACCGTGAACCAGGGCGATGTGATTGGCTACGGCGGCTGTACTGGCTACTGCACGGGCAGCCACCTGCACTTCGAAGTGATCGACAACGGCTACCGCGTCGACCCGCTGGCCTATCTGCCCTAGCGCTTAGCTCGACTGCCTCTTTCCCTCGCAACTCAATTAGGAGTTGTCTTCGCGTTTTTTTATTTTTTCGCTTCTAGCCAGGTTCAATTTCGCCGCGGTTTTGGGCGTCTTTTGTGAACGCTTTCGGAGCACCGCATTCGAACCTAACCCCCTTCCCCTTCGCTTCGCTCGAGGGCAGGCCTTAAAGGAAGGGGGTACGCAGCACGTGGCGACGCATCGCACGTCATGTGCGCGATCTTACGGCTGGTCGAGAATAACGCCAAGCATCGGATGGCACCCTACAGATACCTGGGCCCTATGGCCCGCATCGTTGTGTGAAGCAGTTCATTGACAGCTTCGTGAGCCTGAGTATACTTGAGGCGCCTGGGGCTCCCCGCCATGCGCTCCCGGCAGAGGAAGGTGGGCATGGCCCGGCGAACCTGTCTTGCACTGGTGATCGCGCTAATGCTGGCTGGAGTTATGTCGGACTTCTCGGCGCCAGCGCCACGAAGGGCAGAAGCGCTCAGCGTCATGCAGATCGGCGCGGGCTACCAGCATACCTGTGTACGTCTGTTGGACGGCACGGCGGAGTGCTGGGGCAGCAACGACAAGGGCCAGCTTGGCGATGGCACGACGACAGACCGCAGCACGCCGGTCTCGGTGTGCGCAACGGGCACCTGGAATGGCAGCACGTGCGCTGGCGGGAGCGCGCTCACCGGCGTCACCTCGATTACGGCTGGCGCCGAGTCCACGTGCGCGGGGATGTCTGGCGGCGGTGTTAAGTGCTGGGGCTACAACTTCTTCGGTGCGCTCGGCGATGGCACTACCACGCAGCGCAACAATCCCGTCGATGTTTGTCTCACCGGCTCCTGGAACGGCTCCGTGTGTACCGGCAGCGCGCTCGGCAGCATAATCCAGATATCTGTTGGCGGTCAGTACACCTGTGCGCTGACGAGCAGCTTCGGCGTGAAGTGCTGGGGCACGAACATCGATGGCCGCCTCGGTGATGGCACGACAACGCAGCGCAACAATCCGGTCGACGTCTGCGCTACCGGATCGTGGAATGGGTCCGTCTGCACCGGCAGCGCGCTCATGGGCGTGTCGTTGGTAACCACGGGTAGCGGCCATACATGCGCGATCATTTCTTTCGGCGTGAAGTGCTGGGGCACGAACGCAAACGGCCAGCTCGGCGATGGAACCGCCTGCTGCTCCGCGGGCTCGCCGAACCCCGTCAATGTGGTTAATAACTCGATCGAGTCTCCCGACACCGGCGGCGATGTGGGCTACTCCACCACGTCGCTGGCGCTGGATGCCGCTGGCAACCCCGTGGTCAGCTACCACGACGCGACCAACTTCGACCTGAAGGTGCTCCACTGCGGCAACTCGACCTGCACGGCGGGCAACACCATCACCTCGCCTGACACCGGCGGCGATGTGGGCCACTTCACGTCGCTGGCGCTGGACGCCGCTGGCAACCCCGTGGTCAGCTACTACGATCAGACCAACTTCGACCTGAAGGTGCTCCACTGCGGTAACTCGACCTGCACGGCGGGCAACAGCATCACCTCGCCTGACACCGGCGGCGATGTGGGCTACTTTACGTCGCTGGCGCTGGATGCCGCTGGCAACCCCGTGGTCAGCTACCGCGACACAACCAACGGCGACCTGAAGCTGCTCCACTGCAACGACGCCAACTGCGCGCCGGGCGGCGACAGCATCACCTCGCCTGACACCGGCGGCGATGTGGGCTACTTTACGTCGCTGGCGC
>JBKKBW010000077.1:0-3459 GCA_046713635.1 Dehalococcoidia bacterium | reverse complement strand
GACGATTCCCGCAACCCCAAGTACCACGCGTTCTAATTCTTCCAGGCGCCGGATTTCGTCCTGAATGTCTTCGACTCCTGTGGCGACGTTGGCTTGCGCAAGCTCCTCCGCGGCGAGAAAGATGTCGAGCTCGGGGGATCCCTCCTCAATGATCAGCCGCTCTGCTTCGGCCGGATCGTCTGCCACAGCATCAGCGATGCGTTGGGCTGTATCCTGGTACGCGCGGGCGCTACCAACGCTAGCTTCCACCATCGAACCGCGGTCCCCTTCGGGAGCACGACTGGAGATATCCTCCAGATTCGTGGCCAGGTCCGCGCGCGCGTCCTGGTAGCGGAGGAGGAGCACGGGATCGCCGGTGGCTGCGTAGGCTCGGACTTCAGCGGCCAGACGAAACACGCCGGTGTCGACTCGCTCCAGGGCAATGCTGAGAGGAGCGAGCTCGTCCGCGAGGCGATCGCGACGAGACTCAGCGGCGCGATCGGTAACGATCGAGAGGGCGAAGGCGCCCGCGACGGCGGCCAGCATGAGTCCGAGGCTGATGACAGGCATCAGCCGATAGGAACGCAGCCGTGAGAGTAGCTTCATCCAAACTGCCCGGCGCCGGGCGTATTAAGTTTCAACGTATAGCAAAGCGCCGGAGAGCGGCAACCAGCGGCCCGCGTTGAGCCAGCGGCCGCAATGAAGCTAAAGCGAAGCGATCAGGCCCGCCGTTTGCTGCAGGATGAGCGCGCTATCGACAGAGTTGATGTAGCCATCGCCCGTAACGTCAGCGTCCTCGTGGCATGAAAGGTCTGCGAGCATGCCTGCGCTGAACTGGAGAACGTAGACCGCATCGATCGAGTCCGTGTATCCGTCGCAGTTGACGTCTCCGTTCGCCCGCCGCTGCGTCGCCGTCGGTGATGGAGGCGCCTGTAGGGTGGCGGGTGCCGTAGGCGATGGTTCTACCGGCGCAGCTGTAGATGTCTGCGTTGCAGTCGCTGCGTCCGCCGGAGGGGTGTTCGTCGTCGTCGGGGTGGGCGCGCCAGGCGGAAGTGGTGTGTTCGTGGGTGTCGACGTCGGAGTATCTGCCGGTGGCTGCGTATTCGTTGGCGTGTGCGTTGGCACGTCCGGCGGCTGCGGCGTGTTGGTCGGCGTATTCGGGGGCGTGTTTGTCGGCGTATGAGTCGGGACATCTGGGGGCTGCGGCGTGTTCGTGGGCGTCCAGGTTGGCGTATTCGTATAGGTTGGCGTGTACGTGGGAGTATGTGTATTCGTCGGCGTGTGCGTGTTCGTTGGCGTGTTCGTACTGACGGCGGCGAAGTGGCCGGTCACGGCCTTGTCACTGGACATAGTTACCTTGCCTGGGTTCGCGCTGCTGTTGTTCGCGCCCTTCCAACCGTTAAAGACATACCCGCCACTCGGCGTGCCCACGACGCTCACGCTGTAGCCAGGCGGATAGTAGCCCTGAGGGCAGCTTCCGGCGCTCGTTGGGCCCACCTGGATGTAGCCGATGCCACTACCGACACTGGTCGTCAGGTGGAAACAGTTGAAGGAGAAGTTGCCGACAACGGTCTTGTCGCTCGACATGGTGACCTTCGTGGGGTTCACACCGTCGTTATTTGTACCTGTCCAGCTGCTGAAGATGTTGCCGCCGCTAGGCGTTGCGATGAGCGTCACGCTGTATCCCAGCGGGTACTGTCCGTTCGGGCAGCCACCCGCGCTCGACGGGCCCGCCTGAACATTGCCGCTGCCGGAACCTACGCTCATCGTCAGGCGATAGCAGTTTGCCGCAAAGTTCCCGACGACGGTCTTGTCGCCCGACATGGTGACCTTCGTCGGGTTCGCGCTGTTGTTGTCCGTGCCGGTCCAGCTGCTGAAGACGTTACCACCACTGGGCGTTGCAATGAGCGACACGCTGTAGCCGGGCGGATACCAACCATTCGGGCAGCCTCCCGCGCTCGCAGGACCCGCCTGGACGCTGCCGCTGCCAGCCCCAACGCTCATCGTGAGGGGGACGCAGTTGTAGGCGAAGTTGCCGGCGACGGTCTTGTCGCTCGACATCGTGACCTTTGTCGGGTTGACGGCGTTGTTGTCCGTGCCCGTCCAGTTGCTGAAGACATAACCACCGCTGGGCGTTGCAATGAGCGTCACGCTGTAGCCGGGCGGGTATGAGCTTTCCGGACAGCCTCCCGCGCTCGATGGCCCAGCCTGGGCGGCGCCGCTGCCAGTCCCAACGCTCAGTGTGAGCGCGTAGCAGCCGGTACCGGCCGGGCGACCCTGCGAGGCCGCTGCGGCAAATGCGCAGCCTGCTGCTAGTATGGCGGACACGAGCAGGAGCGCTGGAAGTCCGGCCCTAGGCGTAATCATCGATCGAACTCCTCATTGGAAGTATCGACCGGAGGGAGCCTCCTCATTGGGGAGAGGCCCTCATTGGGCGTGCGATATAGATGGCCTATACTTCATGTCTAGGCCAGTCGGGCCGATTCTCCATGCCATGACAGACCAACAAACGTTCGTAATCGTCGGCGCCAACCTTGCCGGGGGCAGGGCGGCCTTTGCGCTGCGCGCCGAGGGTTTCGCGGGCCGTATCGTGCTTGTCGGGGCGGAGCTGGACCCTCCGTACGAGCGGCCCCCGCTATCGAAGGAGTATCTGCGCGGCGACATGCTCAAGGAGAAGCTCTACCTCGCCGGGCCGGAGGTCTACGAGGACCGGCGGATCGATCTGCTACTGGGCACTCGAGTGATTAGCATGGATACCGCCAGCCGAGTTGTCGAGCTGGAGGCGGGCGCGCACATCGACTACGACAAGCTCTTGCTGGCTACGGGCGCGTACCCGCGCAAGCTTAGCGTGCCAGGCAGTGACCTCGATGGTATTTACGAGCTGCGTACGCTGGCGGACAGCGCGCGCATCAGCGCAGAGTTGGAGCCGGGACGCCGCCTCACGGTCATCGGAGCGGGCTTCATCGGAGCTGAGATCGCGGCGTCGGCCCGTAAGAAGGGTCTGGACGTCACGATGATCGAGGCGCTGCCCGTTCCCTTGCTGCGCGCTCTCGGCGAAGAGATGGGCGGCATCTACGCGGACATCCATCGCGATCATGGCGTCCACCTGCATACGAACGAAGCGATAGAGCGCTTCGAGGGTAGCCTCCGCGTCGAGCGTGTGGTCACGAATACCGGCCGCTCAATCGATTGTGATTTCGTCGTTGTGGGCGTTGGTGTTGCACCCGCGACAGAGCTGGCCGAGGCGGCGGGCCTCGAGGTGGACAACGGCATCGTTGTTAACGAATTCTGCGAAACGTCAGTGCCGGATATCTACGCCTGTGGAGACGTCGCGAACTTCTTCCATCCTCTGCTGGGCCACCGGCTGCGCATCGAACACTGGTCGAACGCGCAGAACCAGGGCGTCGCAGCGGCGAAGAGCATGCTTGGCGCTCGAGAGCCGTACGCCGACATACCGTGGTTCTGGTCGGACCAGTACGA
>JBKKBW010000076.1:0-2531 GCA_046713635.1 Dehalococcoidia bacterium | reverse complement strand
GACCATCACCTCCTCGTCCTCTTCGATGCGCTTGCCTGTGAGTTCGAGAAACACGGTCTCCATCGATACGTCTTCTAGCGGACGGCCGCGCGCGGCCTGCATGCGCAGCTCCAGCGGCGTGCCTTCGGCGACGATGCGTCCGCCCGCTAGGAAGGTGATGCGGTCGCAGAGGCGCTCGGCTTCGTCCATGTCGTGCGTGGTGAGCAAGATTGTAGCGTCATGCTTCTCGCGCACCTCGACGACGAACTCCTGGACGTCGCGCTTGCTGTGCGGGTCGAGGCCCGTCGTCGGCTCGTCGAGCAGCATGAGCACGGGCGACGTGAGGAACGCCCGCGCGACGGCGACTTTCTGCTGCTGGCCTCTCGATAGGTGGAGCAGCGGCTCGCTTAGGCGATCACCCATATTCAGCTTGTCCAGTATCTCCGTGGCGCGGCGCTTAATCTCCTTCGGCTCGATGCCGTAGATGCGGGCGAAGAACAGCAGGTTCTCCTGCGCCGACATCACTCGAAAGAACGACGGGTCGGGCGACACTCGATTGATCAGCCGCCGCACGCGCAGCTCCTCCTTCTGTACGTTCATGCCGAACACGCCAATGTAGCCCTCGTCTGGCGTGAGCAGCGTGCTGATCATGCGGATCAGCGTCGATTTGCCGGAGCCGTTCGCCCCGATCACTCCGAATATCTCGCCTCGCTGCACGCGAAACGAGACGTGGTTGACGGCGGAGACGGGCGTCTTGCGCTTAGGCCACCTGGCTCCGCCAAAGGCTTTGGAAAGATTGATCACTTCTAGTGCTAGGTCCTGCATAGCGGTCTCTCCTGGGAACTCAACAATAGTCCTGGTTGGTGACGCTCGTCTGTCAGTGGTGGTGCGCGGGCAAACAAAAACCCACTATCACCGCATCGCGATAGTGGGCCAGGATGCTGCTTACGGTGATGCTTAAATCAGAAGTGCTGTCCCTCGCAGGGCACACGCATCCCACCCACGACGCTATCGACACCCCCGGCCGTGCGACTACGACCGATGGCGTTGGTGCGACTGATGCTGGAACTGCCTGCCATACCGCACGTCCTTCCGGATAGCGTATGTTACTCCAGCCTCCGAATCGCTGTCAAGGCCGCTTGCTTGTGTGAAAAACATCCCGAAGACCGGCGCGAGCGTGACGCATGTTCTACTATGCGAAGGACAAGGAAGGAGGAACATGGCAGTGCGAAGATTCGTTCTCAGTGGGGTGCTCATACTGATGCTCCTGTTTGCGACCGCGTGCGGAGGCGGCGGAGATAAGGACGACGCTCAGCCTACGGGTGCGGCACAAGTGACAGCGCCTTCTGATGCCACACCCGCACTAGAAGGTGTCAGCAAGGAGTTTGCTGACCTTCTCACGCAGGGACTGACGGCTACGTTCAAGGTTACGTATGAGACGACGGCGCCCGACGGCGCGCTAGGCGACGCGTCAATCGTCTATAACAGCGAAACGGCGACGCGGATCGATACACTCCCTGCCGATGTCGCGGAGACGCAGTCACGCCTCATGAGAAACGGAGAGGGCGACACGGTTGGCTGCACCGGAGGGCCAGACGCATGGAGCTGCACGTCCATCGCGCCGATCGGAGAGTCGCTTGTCGCAACTGCGGGGCCGGTCCCGTACCTGAACGCCTCGGACATTGCCCTCTTCGATGTCTCGAGTAGTGATGCGCGCAACGCCGCCGGCGCCGCCACCGAGTGCTTTCTGCTCACTCCCAGGAATGAGGGACTGACCGAGCATGAGTACTGCTTTAGCGAGGACGGCGTGCCACTGTATGTCAGGTCATCCTCCGGCACGACTGAAGCGACGGAATACGCCACCGAGGTGTCTGACCAGGACTTCGTCCCGCCTGCTGAACCCGAACAGTAGGCAGCGCAAAAGAGACGGGTGACCCGAAGGTCACCCGTCTGAATACTCGGCTTATCGGAGCTAGGTGCTAGTCGCGAGTAAGCTCCGCCCTGCCTAGGGGGCATCCAGCCTCGTTGAGTCCAGCCAGTCTGTTCTTCAGCGTTTCGTAGTCGCCGCCAGGGAAGACTCCGTTGAACGCGTTTATGACTTGCTGCGGCGTAGGACCGAAGTCCACGTCCGAGCTGGCAGCGTTCAGCAGCGCTGCGACCGTGTGGCGCCCAAGCGCGTTGAGGCCGCCGCCGCCCTGTTGCAGCACCTGGAGCAGCGTCTTGCCAGGGAATGCGTTCTCGAAGTGGGCGGAGAACAGATCACCCGGGTCGTACGGCGAAGTCCAGTTGCCGAAGTGGTGGGCCTGCTTCCAGTAGCCCGGAGTGCAGCCCTCGCCGCCCGCCGGCGTCGAGGTGCTTGTTGGCGTATTGGTCACCGTTGGCGTATTCGTCGGCGTGTTGGTGTTCGTCGGTGTATTCGTCGGCGTGTCCGTTGCCGTCGGCGTGTTGGTTGGCGTGTCCGTCGACGTCGGGGTGTCCGTTGGCGTATCCGTCGGCGTCGGCGTGTCAGTCGCCGTTGGCGTGTTCGTCACCAACGGCGACGAGCCCCCTGC